>CALKUU010000075.1 GCA_937996665.1 uncultured Xenococcaceae cyanobacterium
AATTGCTCACTGTAAACTAGGCGGGCGATCGGCTAAGGCTTTGGCTATTCTTAAGGATGCTGGTATTGAAGGTACTAATGTTAAAGGTGGAATTAAAGCTTGGAGTCAGGAAGTAGATTCTAATGTCCCTGAATATTAAGCTAATCGCCTAATCATATTACTCAAATATTATTTTGAAATCCTGCGTTATCTGAGCAACGTAGGATTTTTTATTATTAATTATCGCGATCGCCAGAAATAGCTCTTAGTAAATCAATGATTGCGTCGGCTTGTTGATGGAATTGAGGTTGCCGCTTGATGGTGTAGTCGCGATCGCTAGGCAGATCGATCTCGATTTCTTCTTTAACCGTGCCAGGTCTGGCAGAAAGAACATAAACTCGCTGGGATAGAAAAACAGCCTCATGAACATCATGGGTAATCATCAGGATTGTGCAACCAGTCTTATGCCAAATCTCTAAGAGAAACTGTTGCATATTCTCTTTGGTTTGAATATCTAGTGCTCCAAAAGGTTCGTCCATTAAAAGAATTTTCGGGTTAGTTGCCAAAGCTCGGGCGATCGCAACTCTTTGCTTCATCCCCCCAGATAACTCTTTTGGATAAGACTTAGCAAACTTAGTTAAGCCAACGATATTAAGGAAGTAAGAAGCTTCTTCTTTGCGCTTTTGGGGTGTTACGCCTAATAGTTTTAAGCCAAATTCAACATTTTTTTGGACATTTAGCCAAGGATAAAGAGTATATTTCTGGAAAACCATGCCCCGGTCTGCTCCAGGTCCAACCACCTCAGATCCATCAACATTAATTTCTCCAGATGTGGGAAAGTCCAAGCCAGCAACCAATCTCAATAGAGTTGACTTCCCCGACCCTGATGCCCCTACAACGCAGACAAACTCTCCCGAGTCTAAGTGCATATTAATATCTTGCAGGGCGACTATCTTATTTTTTTTGACCGCAAACTCTTTGTGGAGATGAGAAATTTCAAGATGCATACTTCTCTAATTAATTTTTGCTAGTTTTATCAACTCTATGCCCGTTTTCTTCGTAATTTCCCATTAATCAATTGCCCATTTACAACTCAATCGCAGCAACAAGCGGAAAAATAAATCCAACATAAATCCAATCAGACCTAACACAATTAAACAGGCAAAAATCTCATCTGTTTTTAAAAACTTTTGGGCTAATAAAATTCTTTTGCCTAATCCTTCTGAGGCCGCTAATAACTCGGCAACAACTACTAAATTCCAAGAAGTAGCGATATTAATCCGAAAAGTATCCAAGATACTAGGAACGATGTAGGGCATAATCACTTGAGTGAGAATTTGCCAACGAGATCCTCCTAGCGTATAGGTTGTTTCAATTAAGTCTTTGGGGATAAATTTAACCGCGTCCATAATCATCAGCACATTGAAAAAAACTGTGCCGATAAAAATTAAAGCGATTTTAGGAGCTTCATCTATTCCCAAATAAATGATTAAGAGGGGGATAAAAGCTGGAGCTGGCATATAGCGAAGAATGCCGATAATTGGCTCAAATAGAGACCTAATACTGGCAAAAGACCCCATCATAATTCCTAGAGGAATTGCGACTAGAGTCGATAAAAAAAAGCCAATCGTTACCCTAGTAAAGCTAGCCCCAATATCTTTAAACAAAAAACCCTTTTCTCTTAATCGCAACAAAGCTTCTCTAACATCATTGGGGGAGGGTAGAAAAACAGAATCTATCTGAGCGTTGTTGGCTAGCAAAAACCAAATTATCAAGGGAATGATTACCGACAGGGACATTAAGAACCAAGCCAACTTTGTCGGAATATCCTCAGCAATTCGCCAAAAAACAGTTGGTTCAACCCCTGATATTTTTTTCTTTGACAATCTTCTGTTGGTTTTTGAAGACATATTTTTTTTTGACAAAAAATTAGTAATTAAGTGAAAATCTCGTTTTGGTCAAGATATCTTGATCTCTAGATAACTCTATCTAACCGACTGAGAATTTATTAATTACTAACTAATTGCTAATTCCCTGAAAATTAATTATTTAGCTGCTGCGTAGGCTTTGACAAAGGTGTCGTCAAAAATCTTACTTAAATCTGGCTCGGATTCAATGAAGCCAACATCAAGCATGAATTTACTCATTTGGGGGGCGGCAAAGGGCATATGTTTCATGCTGTCGCCTTCGCTAAATGCTTCAAGGTTTTCTTCGATAGTGAAGATTTTGGTGCCTTCCTTGAGTTGTTGCAGCTCTTCTACTGTTACATCGGCTCTAGCTGCCATAATTTGGTCAGCTTTCTCAGGGTTTTTTGCCATAAAGTCGAGGGTATCAAACCAAGTGTTAACCAAAGCCTGAACTTGATCTGGTTGTTCGTCAATTAGCTTTTGACTAACAGCTAGTAAATCAGGAATTGCCCCAGGAAACTCTTTGGAAGAAATTAGTTCTTTGGAGCCTTCTCTTTTTAGAGCAGTTAGCCAGAAGGGAGGAAATGCCCCGACTGCATCGGTTTGTCCAGAAGCAAAGGCTGCTGCTGCCGCACCTGTTTCGAGGTTAACAATTTCCACATCGCTACGCTTCATTCCTTTCGATTGAAGAGCGAGAGTAAGTAAGAAATCATCGACAACCCCTTCTTCGACGGCAACTTTTTTTCCTTTGAGATCTTCGATTGTGTTGATATCTTTGGTGACAATAATCTTATCGTTACCGGCTGAGTTATCATTCACTAAGACAGCTACTTCGCCATTAACAGCACTGCCAGCAAAGGAAATCGTGTCGTTAAGGGTTTGGCAATTGCCATCTAGTTGACCTGCTGCAAAAGCTTCCATCGAAGCTAGATAGCCATCAAACCATTTGAGTTTGACATTGGCTCCGTTTTTGGCAAATAAGCCTTCTTCTTCGGCGATCGCCCAAGGCCACCAACCAGCCCAGTTACTATAACCAATAACGATTTCATCTTTAGCCGAGCTTGTCTCTGGAGCAGTTGTGGTTGTTGGTGTTTCGCCAGTTTGGGGAGCTTGAGCGCAACTAATAGTTAGGACTAAAGTTGCACAAAATAGGGAAATGGAAGAGAGTAATTTTCTGCGATTCATGAGAATTGAATTGTAATCAAAATAAGTTAGTGAGCTTTAAGTTAGGAACAAGAGGCAAAAGACTTTTTGGTAATCGATTGAACCCAATTAAACCAATCTTCTAGCCCCTCTCCTGTCTTGGCAGATACAGAAATGATCTTTACTTTAGGATTCATTTGTCTTACATTGCTGATAATTTGGGAAATATCGATTTCTAAATAGGGTACTAAATCGGTTTTAGTGATTAGCAAACAATCTGCTTCTTGAAACATAATCGGATATTTGAGCGGTTTATCTTCTCCTTCGGTGATACTAAGTAGTGCAACTTTGGCATGCTCTCCTACTTCAAATTCGGCAGGACAAACCAAATTGCCAACATTCTCAACGAATACAAGATCTAAATCTTGAGGATTGTGATTTTGTGAGAGGGTGTGGATTCCTCCTGCAACCATTTT
>CALKUU010000076.1 GCA_937996665.1 uncultured Xenococcaceae cyanobacterium
AACTGCAATAATTCCCATGGTTCTTACTATTTACAATAGTCTCACTCGCAACAAAGATTCTTTTCAAGCTATTGAGACTAACCAAATCAAAATGTATTGCTGTGGAATTACTGTTTATGACTATTGCCACTTGGGTCACGCCCGAACTTGCTTAATTTGGGATGTAGTGCGGAGCTACCTAGAATGGGTTGGCTACAAAGTAACCTATATCCAAAATTTTACTGATATTGACGACAAAATTCTCAAGCGAGCCACCACCGAAAATTCTTCGATGGAAGCAGTAGCCGATCGCTTTATCGAAGCTTACTTCGAAGATATGGAACGCTTAGCAATTCGTCCTGCCGATTCCTATCCCCGTGCTACCCATACTCTCGATGGCATCAAAAGACTAGTTGCTGAGCTAGAAAGCAAGGGTTTTGCCTATCCTGCCGAGGGAGATGTTTACTACTCGGTGAAAAAGTTTGCTGATTATGGCAAATTATCGGGAAGAAAGCTAGAAGATATGGAAACTGGTGCGAGTGGCAGAGTTGCTAGTGCAGAGGCTTCTAAGAAACAAGATCCTTGTGATTTCGCTCTCTGGAAGGCATCCAAACCAGGAGAACCTGCTTGGGAATCACCTTGGGGTTCGGGTCGTCCTGGCTGGCATATTGAATGTTCGGCAATGGTACGTGAGCAGTTAGGAGAAACTATCGATATTCATGTGGGGGGAAGCGATCTTACTTTTCCTCACCACGAAAATGAGATTGCTCAATCTGAGGCAGCAACAGGTAAACAGCTTGCTAACTACTGGATGCACAATGGCATGGTCAAAGTAGACGGCGAGACAATGTCCAAATCTTTGGGAAACTTCACCACAATCAGAGAATTACTTGATAAAGGTGTCGAGCCGATGGCTGTGCGTCTGTTTATTTTGCAAGCTCAATACCGCAAGCCTGTAGACTTCACCGATGAAGCGATCGCCGCAGCAACAAACGGCTGGGAAACTCTCCAAGAAGGTTTAAAATTTGGCACTAAATTTGGTCAAAAATTAGGTTTTGCTAACTCTCTCTCAAGCTCAGAAGACATTAAGCAAAAATTCATCACGATTGTCAATGATGATTTTAATTTTGCGGGTGGGTTAGCCGTACTTTTTGAAATTGCCAAGGAACTGAGAAAAGAAGGTAATTTGATCGTTCATGCAGGTAAACCTGAAGGCAAACCCCAAGATTTAGCTATTCAATGGCAAACTTTAGTCGAATTAGCTGAGGTTTTAGGTTTTGCAGCAGAGTTCACTGAAGATAGTGCTGACTCATCTGAAGACGGCTTGAGTGATCAGGCGATCGCCGACTTAATAGCTCAGCGAGCAGCAGCCAAACAAGCTAAAAATTGGGCAGAATGCGATCGCATTCGTGATCAGCTAAAAGATCAAGGCATTACTCTAATCGACACCAAAGAAGGCACTACATGGCATCGCTAAGAAGATATCGGACAAGTCCTTAAGAGCATGTAATAAACAATTCATTGAAATTACAGCTCTGGTCTTATTCGTTTCACTTAAATGTAAAAATATAGCTTTTAATTTACAAAATTTACTTTTGAGACGACTTCCAATCATGACAATCTGACGAATATATTTATGATTTTTCCATCTATACGGCAGGGGCTTGGGGAGGTCGTAATCCTCCCCAATATCTGGGAGCGACCTTGGCGAGGTCTCCTCGCCTAAAGCACGCGCGAGAAAGGGGCGCGGGGGAATAATCCCCCGATTGAATTTGGTTTAAGTTGTTAATTGATCTTACTTCTAAGATATGAATCAGAATCAAAAAAAAACTTCTTGTCTAATAGTGGGTGGGGGTATCTCAGGACTAATTATTGCCAAAACCCTAAAAAAACAGGGTATCAAAACCATAGTACTTGATAAAGGAAGGGGCATTGGTGGCAGGCTAGCTACTCGTAAAATTGGCAATGCCGATCAATATGGGGTGTTTGATTATGGAGCGCAATATTTCAGCGTCAAAGATCCCAAATTTCAGGTATGGGTAGACGAATGGCTAGCAGCAGGAATTATTACCGAATGGTGTCGCGGTTTTAGACAAACAGATAGCAATTACCCCAGGTATCGAGGAGTAATCAGTAATCGAGCGATCGCTAAAGATCTCGCTCAAGATTTAGATATCCACACTAGTACAAGAGTCAACAAGATCACCTATCAAGACCAAAAATGGTTAGTTGCTACCGAGCAAGATCAAGAATTTACAGGTGATTTGCTCGTAATTACTGCCCCTGTCCCTCAAACCTTGGAACTTTTAGCTAACTCAGCGATCGCAATTCCTGACTCAATTCAAATTAAGCTACAACAAGTTTCTTACTATCCCTGTATTGCTTTACTTGCCCTACTTAATCAACCTAGCTCTATCCCTGCTCCTGGAGGTATTTTTCCAGAACAAGAACCACTGGCTTGGATCGCAGATAATCAACAAAAGCAGATCTCTCCCGAACCTGCACTTACACTCCATGGAAATACTTCTTTTAGCGAAAATTATTGGGATGCCGACAATCAGGCGATCGCCAAAACTATGCTCTCCGCAGCCAAGACCTGGATTAAACCAGATTCAGTAATTGACTATCAAGTTCATCGCTGGCGATATAGCTTAGTGAAAACAACCTATCCAGAACCCTTCTGCGCTTTTCCCAATCTGCCTTTGGTTTTGGCAGGGGATGGTTTTGTTGCCCCGAAAATAGAAGGAGCTGCTTTATCAGCGATCGCTGCCGCTGAGTATATTGGCAGTTATTTAAATGTTAGTGAAAGAACTATTGATTAAAGATAAAAACACCATCAAACCGATAAATCTGGCAAAGTCATTTGTTCGTTAATTTGGGAATCAAGGTTAACTACCTTTTTCACCGCAGCAGTCTCAATCTTGCCATAAACATGAGGAAACAACTCCGCGCCACCCTGAAGATTTTCCACAACCACCTCAGCAACTAGAGCCACAGGATCAATCACCAGAATTACTAAATTAGTTTGTCCTTTAAA
>CALKUU010000077.1 GCA_937996665.1 uncultured Xenococcaceae cyanobacterium
TAAATATTCATTAACTTCTAGTTTAGAGGGAATTAAGAAACTTTTAGCTTGTTGATAAATCTGTTTGAGTTCGGAATTAGGTATGTGGTCAATATATATATCAATAGTTTGAGAAAGCCAATGAAATCCAGAGACAACCCTTTGCCCATCTTTTAAACTATCTCCTGTTTTATTTTCATTAATTAAATAACAAGCATTAAATAAACGATAATATGCGGTAGTTTTATTTGTAAAGTCATCAATAGAAAGGCTTAAATCAACTGCTTCTGGAACACTTTTGTAATGACGCCACAAGCTGAACCATAAATCCTTTATTCTGGAAAAAATTTCTGATTTCTCTTTGTAAGTTATGGATTCTTGTTTCGCTTTATCAAATAGATCATATGTTTCTCGAATTGTATTTTTAACTATTTTTTCATCTGAATTAGCAAGAATATTATCCAGAGTTTGTCTCAGAGAATCTACACTACTAATCTCAAAAGATTCTAGATTTAGTCTGTCATAAGCTTCAGCGATCTCTGGCTTACGCATAATCAGGTTTAATAAGTTTGAGGAAATAAGTATCTTTTCACGTTTTATCTATCCATTTATATTGTATGACTTATCCTCCTTCTCAAGTTTTTGGAGATCGCTATTCCGAGAGTTTTCGAGGTTTTAATTCGTTGGAGTTCGTTGTTTTAATGTTGGTCTCTTCTAGAATCTCAAAAGAGTAACTTGTAGTGAGTTTCTTTCAGGTTCTCCTAGACCTTCTCTCCATATCTTTGTATAGTCCGTCTGAACTCCATTTTCTAAGGAAAGCTCTTGGTCAGTTGAGGAAAGATTAATTGAGTGGCTATCGTCAAATTCCACATTGTTTCTTGTGACCAAATTTGCTGGGATTGAATTTGATCTTGATAAGGAGTTAAAGCTTATGACTTCTTCTAAAGATGATGCTGCGTTGTTTTTTTTAGTTGAGGTCTGTTCCATGGCGTTTACTGAGATCGAAGAAACTCCCAAAACGGAAATGGCTAAGCAAACTTGAAGATAGATTTTCATGATTTTATGTTGCTTTGTAACTAACAGATATTTTTCTTGCGCAGAAGAGTCACTTAAACCTTTTTTTTTGAATTATTTAATTCGGTTTATGGTGTTTCCTCTTTTTCTTTCAATTATTAGAATCGCCTAGGAAACTGAGAGGGTTATGATCGCTGTCTAAAGATCCGATAAATCACTGATGAATAAAATGAAGATGAAACTCAGAAATTTCTCGGTTTCGGATATGAACGGATGTTTTTGTTCTTAATAAGTAAATTCAACTGTCACAAACTAATTTGCCTTGATTGATTGTTAAACTTTATACGTCTTTAATCCAAAGATTGTTAAAAGTATTGATGTGGATGGTGGTGATTAGAATTTGGAAGCGATCGCCTTGGGCTGAGATAATCCGTGATCGCAAATTTTGACAAAAACTGGTTCTACAATAAGTCTTGATCCAAAAGCTAATCAAGATACTGGTAATAATGTTTTTCGGTTTCTCTGTATCTTGATTAGCTGCTGTGTTTAGTTTGGGTTTGTCTAGGGAGTCTAATGATGTGGTTTGAAAAATTGACTGGTTTTGTTGAAGAGTCCCCTCAGCAGGTTCGTGCGAATATTATTGTTGACGGTCATAGATTGCAATCTCGTATCAATGGTGCAATGTTTTTTTGTGGTGAATTGGAAACTCTGTCTTTGGGTGAACTGCGAAAACGGGTTCAGTCGAGTGGTTATAAGAGGGGAGAAACTTCGATACGCGAGGTCGTTGGTAATGTCCAGCATTTGCACACAAACGAATTGAATGCAGGTTCGCTTTTTCAGGTAGCTTCCCAGTTTAATTTGCTTGAGATGGTATCTCCCAGTGTTACGCCTGAGCGTGGAGTTGGAATTTATCAAAATGATCGTACCCAAGGTCCTGCTTGTGCGATCTCGGCTGGAGCAGGAACTATTTATCGAAACTACTTTGCAAATGTGAATGGACAAATTGGTCAATCAGCAACCAACCAAATAGATTGTCTTGCGGATATCGGTGCTGCATTGGGAAATTCTGAGAGTTGTCTTTGGGCGATGAAGAATGGTTATGCGCTGGCGTCAGAAACAGGTTTGCTGGAGATCTCTAATCGACTTCGAGTTTCTAACGAGAGCGAATTGGATGAATTGCGCCAGTTGTTAAGAATCGGGATTCAGTGGAAAACCCAGGTTACACTTGACGGCTGCAACCATAAGGTTTCACAAGTCTATTGTTCCGCCTTGCCAGTAGCCTATTCCCATCTACCATCTCATCTTTGGGTAGAATTCGCACGACTGATTCTAGAGGCATCTTATGAGGCAACAATATGTGCTGCGATTTTAAACTTAGTGGAAAATGGCAACAACAAATTATTTCTGACAATGCTTGGTGGCGGAGTGTTTGGTAATGAAACTGATTGGATTATTGAAGCAATTCAACGTGCTCTGAATCGATATGAGCATGCTGGGCTTGAGATTGCAATTGTCAGCTATCGCTCGTCAAATCCTAATATTCAGAAACTTGTTAGTAAAAACTATTAAAGATTAACTGCAACATAATTGTTGAGGTTGCCGTTACTATAGCCTGGAAATAATTTTTGTAGAAATTGGCGATCGCTTAACTGTTAGTTCGAGTCTTTTGAAAATATTAGCCTAAGTTAGTGAAGCTGTTCAGACTAGGATTTCTTAGAAAAAAATATTCTTGATAAATGTCTATTTTTTGTTGAGTTTGAGATGGCAATGCTGCTGATATCGGAATTGATAGAGAGTTTTGAATAGTGCGCAATTTTGATTACCAGCAACATTACCCTTCCTGAATTCAACCAGGAATTAACTTGCCGCAGCCAGGTCAACGTTCGACTGAGAAAAATAGTTATAGCATTCTTGTGCAGTTTCGTACGCGGAACAATTGAGAACTACTGTTCTGGTTGGTAAATCAGTATCTGAGTCGTTATCTTGCAATGAGAAATCAGTGGTATAAACTTCGCCGTTTGCTCTTACGTGAAAAAACATTTTTTCTTGTTCTCCAAATAACTGTCTGAGTTATATACCCGATTTTTGGAAATGGCAATAGCTCGAAATTATTCCCTCAAATTTAGAGTATTTTTAGGGAGAGAAAATTGATAAATAAGTCCCTGTTTATGAATTTAGATTAAATATTATTTAGCTTGAAATGTCTCTAAATTAAAAGAATGTCTATCTATTTAGCTCAGATTTAAAAACTTGTTTGTGAAATTAACTTAAGTATTATTTAGCTGGGATTTTAGCTTTGTTTGACCATTGCTTAAGGATTATCTTCATTAAAAAGATTATCAAAATATAAACTAAAATCTTAGATTTTTTTGATAAGAGTACACAATTATGGCAAGAGTCTTGATATTTATTTAATCGAACAATAATTTCAACTAGGCTGTAAAACTTCTTCTGATTTTGCAATCTCAAAAGCCAATAAAAAACCTTCCCTGATGAAGGGAAGGTCTAAGGAAGAGGGAGAGGTCTTAAAAACCTAAAACCTTCGCAAAACATATTAAGAATTTAAAATTTAAGGAGCTAGTGCATTCCCTCTAATCAAACTACCAATGGTTTTAGCGGTAATTTTTAATTGTTTTAAAGGATTAGCAGGAACAACTGTTTTGTAGAGATAACTATCAAACGTTAACGCTTGAACATCGATATCACTGCACATTTCAACAAAAGCTTCGCGAGTAGCATCGCTACGATAGAAGACACGTTGCAAAATGTCTAGGACAAGATAAGTTGCACCATAGGTTTTATTCCATTTTTTCATGAAACGTTTTAGGTCAGCTTCGGTAGGAACTGTTTGTCCAGCGTTGGAAGCTTCGACAATAGTTTCTGCACACATTCTGCCAGATTTAGCAGCAAAGTAAATTCCTTCACCAGAAGACTTAGTTACTGTTCCTAAGGCATCTCCGACCAAAACAACTCTGCCTTTGATCGGGCGAGGTCTGGGATGTTCGGGAATTGGGTGAGCTTCAACCTTAATAATTTCGCCACCTTCTAGTCTTCTTGCTGCCCGCTTACGGATTCCTGCTTGAAGACCTTTAATTTTGGCTTGGTTGACTTTCATTGTTCCTGTTCCCACGGCTACGTGATCGTATTTGGGGAATACCCAGGCGTAGAAATCAGGAGAAACGTCGTCACCGACATACATTTCTGCAAGATCTTCGTAGTAAGCCATTTTGCTGTCTGGTAATCGGATGCGCTCTTGAAAAGCGATCGCATAATTGTAGTCACCAGCATCAATAGCTTTAGCAATTCTGGAATTAGCACCATCAGCACCAATAACCAAATCGACTTTAAGAGTTTTGGCTTCTCCCTTTATTTCACCATTAGAGTGATCCGCATAGTGAAGAGTGTAAGGTTGATTATCGCTACTAGGAATGTCTAACTTATGAACAGTTCCATTAATTAGATTTGCACCTAGCTTTGCTGCACGATTGCGCAAGAAAGAATCAAATACTTCGCGGCGGCACATGCCTATATATTCGTCATCTTTTAGTGTCTGACCGATGTTCACTTCAATATTAGAAGGAGAAATCATCTTCATCTTTTTGACTTGACGATCAATGATTTCTAGAGGAATATCAAATTCCTCTACCATGCAAAGAGGTATCGCCCCACCACAAGGTTTGGCGTTATCTAGTTTGCGTTCGAATAAATAAGTTTCAATACCGGCTTTTACTAAAGTTTCGGCTGCGCAGGAACCAGCAGGCCCTGAGCCGACAACAGCTACCCTTAATCCCAAGATTTTTCTCCTGTATCTTTTCTCAAGCTAGGGGAATATTACCACGGAC
>CALKUU010000078.1 GCA_937996665.1 uncultured Xenococcaceae cyanobacterium
CTTTGAAACTTACCGTAGTTAAATTCGGAATAAAAGTATTTCTGAGCCTCATTTTCGTTAGCTTCTTCTTTGTGATACTCTCCCGAGATAGTCACCTGATTTTGATCTACTTTTACTTCTAAATCGTTGACATCAATTCCCGGAACTTTCACTTTCAAAATCAATTCATCATCTATTTCCTGAATTTCCACCATCGGTGTCCATGTCAATCCTCTATTTTGGATACTCAATGAGTCGTTACGTCCAATAAAAAGCAACTCTTCAAATACACTATCCATTTTTTTGCGCATACCTCTTAATTCTCTTAATGGCATACCTTTAGATAGCGACATAATTAACTCCTGTTCTCAAAAAACTTGCCCTTAGGCTAGAGAACAAATTTGAGAATCTTGTGAGGATTAAGTTTAAGTATTATGAATTGATTACTAAACCTGTTCAATTAACTCTCTTTGTTCGGCAACTATGGTTTCCAGTTTAGGGCTAGTTTGGTTACGAGCAATTAACACCGAACAAGGAGCGTGGTGGGTTACATAGTTACTTACACTACCAAGGAACATTTCTTTCAGCCCTTTTAGTCCACGACTACCCACTAAAATTAAATCAGCACCCCAGGTGCTAGCTAGTTCGCAAATACTGCGTCCAGGGTTACCAATTAGTTGAGTATATTCAGCATTTACGCCTGCATCAGTAGCTTTATGAGTGAGATTTACCAAGAAGTCAATTCCTAATTGCTTATACTGTAGCAATTTTTCTTGGTAGACTTCATAGTCCCGATCATCCATGATTGGATAGTAGGCATAGGTTGGCAAAATAGGATAGCTAGAATCACTTTCTGTGATCACATGCAGTAGCATGATTTTTGCGCCAGTTGATTTAGCAAGACATACTGCCGAATCATACGCTGATTGATTGTCACTAAAACGATCTACCGCAACAAGGATTTTATTAATCATTTTTTCTCTTCTCCTTAAAAAATGAATTATTAATAACTGAAAATGTTTAGTGGCTCACGCCGAAAAGAATGTCACCTGGAAAAATTTCATTATGGGGTGGAGTTTCCATTGTTTTGTTACTCGCTATTTTTTACTTGACTATTTCGGTTCTGCCGTTTTTTGCTCTGCTATTTTGCGCTCTACCTGAGCAACTAAAAGTTTGGTTTTAAGAACGGAATCAGGGTTGAGACTAAGAGAATCAATTCCTTGCTCTACCAGGAACTTGGCGAATCCTGGATAATCACTAGGTGCTTGACCGCAAATACCGATTTTGAGGTTGTTATTCTTAACCTTGGCGATCGCTATTTGCAACATGATTTTGACAGCTTGATTGCGTTCGTCAAAGAGATGGGCAACCAGAGCAGAATCACGATCTAGCCCCAACATTAACTGGGTTAGGTCATTGGAGCCAATCGAAAAACCATCAAATATTTGGCTAAATTGATCAACCAAAATTATATTGCTAGGAAGTTCACACATCACGTATATCTGCAAACCATTTTTACCCCTCACCAAACCATGAGTCGCCATTTGGGCAATAACCCTTTTACCTTCTTCAGGAGTCCGACAAAACGGAATCATCGGAATCACATTCGTTAATCCCATCTGATCGCAAACCCGTTTAAAGGCTTGGCATTCAAGGGCGAAAGCCTCTGCATAATGAGGATCATAGTAGCGACTAGCACCACGCCAACCCAACATGGGGTTTTCTTCTGCTGGCTCAAATTGTTGACCACCCAAAAGATTGGCATATTCATTACTCTTAAAATCTGACATCCTGACAATTACAGGCTTAGGGTAAAAGGCTGCGGCAATTGTCGCGATCCCTCTAGCTAAGCGATCAACAAAGAAATCTGGCTTGTAATCAAAATGCTTGGTTAAGCGTTCAATTTCTGCTCTCGCGGCAAAATCAGTTAACTGGTCAAAGTTGAGTAGAGCTAAAGGATGGACTTTGATCTGATTAGCAATAATGAATTCTAATCTCGCCAAACCGACACCATCACAGGGTAGAGCCGAAAGACTAAAAGCTTCTTCAGGATTACTTACATTAATCAGAATTTGTGTTTCTGTATCTGGCAAGTCATCTAGCTGAGTTGATTCAATTGTAAAAGGAATAAGCCCAGCGTAAACTTTGCCCTGTTCCCCTTCCGCACAAGAAACGGTTACCTTTTGTCCTGTCTGAATCCGTTGAGTGGCATCATGGCAACCCACAATTGCAGGAATACCCATTTCGCGGGCAATAATAGCTGCATGGCAAGTTCGACCACCTTGATTGGTAACAATCGCCTTAGCTTGCTTCATAACTGGTTCCCAATCAGGATCTGTTTTGTTGGTAACTAAAACTTCTCCTGGCTGAAATTTAGTAATATCGCTAACTTCTAAGATTACCCTGGCTATACCAGAGCCAATTTTTTCGCCGACAGATCTTCCTGTGATTAAAATTTCTTTGCCATCTTCAGCCAATTCACTTTTATCTAGTCTGTATGTCTGCAATCGGTTGGTATCTTTTTGCGACTGAACCGTTTCTGGGCGAGCTTGAACGATAAACAATTCACCAGTAACCCCATCTTTTGCCCATTCAATATCCATGGGTGTATGGCGATTATGAACTTGGGAGTAATGATCTTCGATCTGAGAAGCCCATTTGGCTAACTGCAAAATTTCGTCGTCGTTGATGGCAAATTGATTTCTTTCGAGCAGAGAAGTGGAGACATTTTTGGTAAGTTTACTCCCACCAAAGTCGTAGACCATTTTGATTTCTTTACTACCGAGACGTTTGCTCAAAATCGGACTATAGCCCTGATTTAAGGTAGGCTTGAAAACCATATATTCATCGGGATTGACTGCACCCTGAACAACATTTTCACCTAAGCCATAGGCAGCAGTAATTAGAGCAGCATCTTTAAATCCTGTTTCTGTATCTATAGAAAACATCACCCCAGAAGTCGCCAAGTCAGAGCGAATCATCTTTTGAACACCAACTGATAAAGAAACTTCAAAGTGGTCAAAGCCTTTGAGAGTTCGATAAGAAATAGCTCGATCTGTAAAGAGTGAAGCAAAACATTTGTGACAAGACTCTAAAACAGTTTGTACCCCATGAACATTGAGATAGGTTTCTTGTTGTCCTGCAAAGCTGGCATCTGGTAAATCTTCGGCAGTGGCAGAAGAGCGCACGGCGACATCAAGATTTTTGATATATTCGTCTCCGCTGAATTTTGAGCCATTAAATTCTGGATTACTAAACTCTA
>CALKUU010000079.1 GCA_937996665.1 uncultured Xenococcaceae cyanobacterium
ACCGCTGTAGTTATATAGATCAGCGCGATCTATTTCTAAAATGCGGTTAGTTACTTGATCGAGAAAATAGCGATCGTGAGTAATTAGTAACAGCGCCCCAGGAAAATTGCTCAAATAGTTTTGCAACCATTCCACCGATTCGGCATCAAGATGGTTAGTTGGCTCATCCATCAGTAAAAGATCTGGTTCTTCGAGCAAAGCTGTTGCTAAAGAGATTCGCTTACGATAACCTCCCGATAAGCTACCTACTTTGGTTTCAAAATCACTAATTCCTAGCTTACTCAGAATAATTTTTGCCTTAGTTTCTAGCTCCCAGGCATCCATCGCATCCATTTTTTCCATGACGCTGGTGAGCTTGTCGGTCAACTTTAACCGCTCAGCATCAGAGATATCAGACTCTATTTTTTGGGAAATTCGTTCATATTCTCGAACGACCCTCAGCTTTTCACTACTATCATTGAAAACTTCATCTAAAACTGTTTTGTTATCGTCCAAGTTTGGCTGTTGAGGCAGATAAACAATATTTGCTCCAGATTTAATAGTGATATTGCCACTATCAAATGGTTCCATCCCTGAAGTAGGGGAAGCTTCTGCGCAAATCGCTTTAAGCAAAGTTGATTTACCCGAACCATTGACCCCAATTAGCCCAACTTTATCATTTTCTTCGATACTGAAACTACCATCCCGTAAGATTTCTTTGATGCCAAAGTCTTTTTTGATGTTTTGCAGCGTAATTAGAGTCATGAATAAGGAGATGAAGAAAAGTCAGTAACCATTGTATCGAATTGTATCTAACAGAATGACTGGTGGTCTTGAATATTGAAAAAATTTGCCTAGAGCGATCGCCAATAGATAATCACAAAACTAAGACTAAAGACCGAACCAATCCCTAATACTAATCGTCACACAAATTACAACTCAAAGATAATAATTTATTACTAAATAAGTACTTAATTAACTAATAAAAAGCCTCTTAAATTAATTAGCTAAAGTAACTATTATTCAGCATTTAAGCTCTAGCTAGTCTTTTCAATACAAACTATAATTGTAAATATCTAAATTAATTGAACAAATGATTGATAGTGCAACCTCTGGAATAATTGAAGGAACAATTTCAGCTTTGGCAAGCTCTTACATAATTGCTCAGTTTAGCCAGCAAAAATTTGCCATCAATTTCAAGTCTTTTTTGGCATCTTCGATTGTCATTGCCTGGACTGTGATGATTATCAATCATTGGTTAGGTATTTCCAATCAACCCATCATTATTGGATTATCACTATCTTTAGGATTTCACATCAGTAAAGCAGCTAAGAAGCAAAAACATTACTTATGGGCTTTATTGTCTTGCTTTCTAGCCTTAGGTTGCAACCTATATCTATTCTCATAACCTAATTTTTGGGATGCACTCAATTAAAAATTAAGTATTTTAGATTTACTAAATTTCTGCTCATCTAAATCAATCTTGCCCAGAAAATAAATCATCACAAGCCCGACAAAGTTTCTAGGCAAGAAAGATAAATCAGGTACAAATCTGAATATGAACAAAAATTAATTAAACCAAGGCGAGAACTACGCTAGTCTAGGTTGAGTCCTTTATATTCTTTTAAGATACGCGCTCATGGAATCGGCTGAAAATCGCACTGTTCGCATTGGTACTAGAAAGAGTCAACTAGCTCTAGTGCAGACCTATTGGATCAAAGCAGAACTAGAAAAACACTTCCCTAATCTCGAAGTAGAAGTAGAAAAAATGAGTACTCAAGGAGACAAAATTCTTGATGTACCTCTAGCCAAAATTGGGGATAAAGGTTTATTTACCAAAGAGCTAGAAGTGGGAATGCTCGAAAATACCACCGACTTTGCAGTTCATTCCCTCAAAGATCTACCTACTAATCTCCCTGAAGGATTAATGTTAGGTTGCGTGACCACCAGAGTTAACCCTGCTGATGCTTTAGTCGTAAACGAAAAGAATAAAGACAAACAGCTCGACACTTTACCAGAAGGCGCAGTAATTGGAACTTCTTCTCTAAGACGCTTGGCTCAATTACGCCATCATTTTCCCCATCTAACTTTCAAGGATGTGCGCGGCAATGTAAATACTCGTTTAGCCAAACTAGATGCAGGTGAATACGACGCAATTATTTTGGCTGTAGCTGGTCTAGAAAGACTGAATATGAGCGATCGCATTCACCAAGTTATCCCTCCAGAAATTTCTCTTCATGCAGTTGGACAGGGTGCATTAGGTATTGAATGCCGCGAAGGAGATACCGAAGTTCTAGAGTTACTTAAGGTATTAGAAGATCCCGAAAGTCGCGATCGCGCTTATGCAGAACGCTCTTTCCTCAGAGAACTAGAAGGTGGTTGCCAAGTGCCGATTGGAGTTAATACCAAAATCGAGGGAGATAACATTACTCTTGATGGAATGGTTGCTAGCTTAGATGGTAAACAATTGCTCAAAGATACAGTAAGTGGTGCTAGAACAGACGCTGAACAACTAGGCAAAGATCTAGCCAAAAAACTTAGAGATATGGGCGCAGGAGAAATTCTTGAGAAAATTTTTGAGGAAGTCGGTAGAGGATAATATCCAAAAAGTATGTAAGGTGGGCAATGTTCCACCCTACATATTTTTGTCAAACAACTATTGACACCTAATCAAAATGAGCGAAGAGGCAATTAAATTTGATCAAGATCGCGCTAGTCAATACGATCTTGATAAATTTCGCACCATATTTTGCCAAATTAAGACAAGCCTGGCATCATCTTTACTAAAGTAAAGATGATCCAGAGTATTTAGTAGAAGCACAATCAAAATTTTCAGCCTCGATTGCTAATTCTATCTATTTTGTTCCTGAAACAAGAATTATTGAGTTACTAACACTTTCAGGTTTTACTGAGATCACAAAGTTCTATAATGCTTTTTTATTCGGCGGTTGGACAGCTAAATTTGCTGGATAAGCACATCAACCAATTTTTTCGCCAAAAAATACAACAAAAAATTTTGAATTTTTAAATTATGCAGTTACCTACAGATATTTATACATATGGTGTGTGGAGTGGTTACACAGCGATCGGCTTATTTTTTATAACCATCATCGCTTTTGTTGCTGGTTGGGGTTTTCGCTTCCGTTTATTTGGCGTAACCAGTTTTATGATGGTGCTGACTGCGGGAATTTTTGCACTCTATTTGGGTTTATTTAAGCATGTCGAAATTCCTGGTTCTACTCGCTATGTCGTCACCTATGACAATGGAGCTAACAAAGCGGTAGTTAAAGTTGATCCGACTATTAACGCTGAGGAAGTTGAACCAACTCTTCGCCAAGCAGCGTTAAATCTTTACTCTTATGGCAGAACGGGAACTAATGGGAATGATAATTTTAACGTCAGTCTGAGAACTGTTCTTCATCCAGATTCCGAAACATCAGAGCTATTGTTTCTAGGAGAAGCAAGAAGATCTTTACTGGTAAGAGATGAAAGTAACCTAGAGATTAAGGTTTTCAACAAAAATCTCGCTAAGTTAAATCACACTAGCTAAACAGAAAAAGTTAATATAAAGAAATATTACTACTTTTTAACTACAACCACATGAAGAAGGATAAAACCGCAAATCTTAAATCAAAAGCTGTAGTGCAAAATCAGGGAACCCCAATTCCCTTAATAATTTCGCCTGGCAAGATTGTGCGCGGACAGAAAATTCTTAGTCAATCTGGTCAAGAAATTGCTCAGTTTGGCGATCGCCCTTTGGTTGTAGGGGGCAAAAATACTTTAGCAAGAACAGAAGCCACATTAGAGAATCTTTTTAAGCAAAATAATCTCAGCGCTGATCAAGCAAGCTACTTACCTGATTGCGCCGAATCATCTCTAAAAAAATTACGCAATGCAATCAAAAAACATCAAGCCGATTTTATTATTGGTGTTGGTGGCGGCAAATCTTTAGATACTGCCAAACTCCTCGCTCATCAGTGCCAGCTACCAATCGTTACTATTCCGACCTCCGCAGCTACCTGCGCCGCCTGGACAGCTCTATCTAATATTTATTCGGAAGCAGGTGCGTTTCAATATGATGTCGCGTTAGATCGATGTCCTGAGTTGCTAATTTTGGATTATGGATTGGTTAGTTCAGCGAGCAAAAGAACTTTAGTTGCCGGTATTGGTGATGCGATCGCCAAGTGGTATGAAGCGTCAGTAAGCAGCGCTAATTCTACAGAAACAATGACAATCGCCGCAGTCCAACAAGCAAGAGTTTTGCGGGATATTTTATTTCAAAAATCTGTTGTCGCTCTAGAAAATCCTCAATCAACAGAATGGTGCCAGGTTGTTGATGCCACAGTTTTATTAGCAGGTGTCATTGGGGGAATTGGAGGAGCAAATTGCCGAACAGTTGCCGCTCATGCAGTCCACAATGGTTTAACCCATATTCCGTCAGCTCATCATGCTCTCCATGGCGAAAAAGTAGCCTATGGGATTTTAGTGCAATTGCGCCTAGAAGAAATGTTGCAATCTAACCAATTAGCTATTTCTGCTCGCAAGCAATTATTAGATTTTTACCAACAAATTGGCTTACCTAAAACTTTGGATGACTTGGGTTTAGAAGATGCAAAACTTGCAGAATTAAGAACAGCAGCAGAAATCGCATGTCAACCAGGATCAGATATCCATCGTTTACCCTTTAAGGTCACAGCAGAGCAATTGATGGCAGCAATGGTTTCCACAACAATTTAGGTAACTATAAGCATCTTTCCTCAGTTAAAGAAGTTGATTGGGATCAACATTCAAAATACTCTTAAATCAGGAAATTTTTTGGCGATTTTGGACAATTTGAGCTGCTAATTTAATCGCTTCTTTGAGGCTATTGGCATCAGCAATACCCTTGCCTGCAATATCAAAAGCAGTGCCATGATCAGGAGAAGTCCGAATAAAAGGTAACCCAATTGTGGTGTTAACTGCGCAATCAAATGCCATAAGTTTGACAGGAATTAAACCTTGGTCATGATAAAGAGCCAAATAAGCATCTGCAACTGACAAATTTTGCTGAGGAGCATTGCCATACCAAGCCTGACCAGGCTTAACCCACATAGTATCTGGGGGAATTAAACCAACTAATTTACATTGAGGATATTGCTTCTGGGCATTTTGTAACCAATCAGCTAACCAATCAATTTCTTCTGTGCCTAGCTGTCCTGCCTCACCACTATGAGGATTGAGTCCAGCGATCGCAATTGTGGGATTAACGATCCCAAAATCTTGTTTTAGTGAATCAATTAAAAGCTTCAACTTATCATCCATTACAGTTGAGTTGAGAGCTTGCGGTACAGAAGCTAGAGGAATATGAGTAGTTGCTAATAAAGCTTTGAGTACCCAACTAGTATGAGGAGATTGGGCAGCAAACAACATACCGTAGTCTTTGGTTTGAGACTTTTCGGCTAATACTTCAGTCTGACCAGGATAATCGTATCCCGCTTGTTGCCAAAGATATTTGGCGATCGGAGCTGTAACAATCCCTTGAAATTGATCTTGCTGAGTTAACTTAATCGCTGTCGTCAAATATTCAAAACTAGCTGCTCCAGTATAAAAATCCCCTTCTCCAAATTTCATTTGCACATCGCAGGGACAATCAAAAATTAATAAATCTTGGGGGTCAGCTAGATCTTTTTCAGTTAGTTCTGTTTGAGTCAACAGATGCCGATAGGTTGAATTGAGTAAATTGAGATCGCCGATTACCGTTACCTGGCAGTTAGCTTGCAATTCTTGGTCTACTAGTGCTTTGAGAATAATTTCTGAGCCAATCCCAGCGGGATCACCCATTGTTAATGCAAGATGAGGTATTTGGGGCATTAATAACTTAAAATAACTATATTAGCTGAGATTTTTAGTAAGCAATTTCAGTAGCAGATCGTTAGGTCAATTTTAGAAAAATAATAAATAATTAGGAGAACTTTTAATGTCCGCAGAAAGTATGTTAGTTAATGGTGCGATTATCAGCGCCGTTTTAATTTTGGTTGGTTTAGCTTGGGGTTTCCTAATTTTAAAAATTCAGGGTGGAGAAGCAGAATAAACTAATCAATTACCAGAATTAACTAAAAGCAACCTACTAAGTACAGTAAGTTGCTTTTGTTATTTAATAATTGCCTTATCAATTAATTATGGCAAAAATAGCTGCTAATTGAAGCAATTATCATTCCCCTCAGCAAGAGACCCAGTCAAGATTAATTTCTAATTTGCACAGGCATAACCAGATAAGTAACTTGTAAACCGCTTAAGGGCGTAAAAATGACTGGTTGATTCCATTCATTGAGTTGAATTTTGATCTCTGGTGAAGAAATAGCTTTGATCCCATCAGCTAAATACTTAATATTGAAAGCAATATCAATATCTCCACCAATAATCTCAGCAGGAAGTGACTGTTTAGCGTTACCAACATCAGGAGTATCGACTGATAGAGTTAACTCTTCACTCTCGCTATCAAGGCTAAATTTGACGATATTATTTTTCTGCGCCAACACAGACACTAGTTCTAAACTACTCAAGAGCTGCTTGCGATCGCAAGTAATTTGCCGAGTAAAACTTTCAGGAATTAACCGCTCATATGGTGGATATGCGCCTGTCAATCTTGAGGTATTAAGAACTCTTTCTCCAGATTCAAAAATAATTTGATTATCGTCATAGCGCATTCTGACAGTATGCTGAGCATCACCGACCATTTTTTCTAGCTCGCGCAACGCTCTAGCTGGAATTGTAACCGCCATCCCCACCAAATTATTAATAGTGTCAGGTGCAACAGCTAGATCGTCATCAGCACCAGCTAAAAAGGCTCGGACAACAGACAAACGATGACTATCAGTCGCCGCAAATTCCAAAAAAGCGTCAGCTAAATCGGTTTGACTAGAACCAGAAAGATGAATACCAGTTAATACTTGTTTGGCTAACTCGGTGCTTGCCGCAAACAAACAAGATTTTAATCCTTCTAAGAGCAAAGCGATCGGCAACTCTAAAGTATGACTACTAGCAACAGTGGGTAACTCAGGAAATTCGGTACTGTCCATCCCATTAATTTGTAACTTACTCGAAGCAGCACTTAGAGTAGCTACTAAATTCGGCTCGTCATCTTCGCGATCGCCACAATCAAGAGTAATATCCATCTCTGGCAAACGCGAGACAATATCATTAAATAACTTAGCGGGCAAAGCAACTGTTCCTTCACTAATAACTTCACCCGAAAAACTAGCCCGAATTCCTAAACTGCCATCAAAACCAGTCATGGTTATTTTCTGATTAGTTTCGTCAGCAACCAACAATACATTTCCTAAAACTTGCGGTTCTGGTCGGCTGGGCACGGCACGACTCACAAAAGCTAAATTATTTTTTAAATCACTTTGACTACAAATAATTTTCATTGGTGCTTGATTAAGCGTTATCTCTTACTAATTTTCTTGAACTACTAGTATTGATTTTAAGGGGCGTTTGACCTTATTACCCTCTGGGTTCAACTTCCCATAATAAGTGCGGCCTCGATAATAAAGAGAAGTTGAACTTCCTCCATCAAGATTCATCGCTTTAGTAACTCCCAAATTCTTGAGAAACAAAGCTAAATCGGCAAGAGATAAGCCCGAATCACGAGCATCTTTTTGCTCTACCATCGCCAAAATAACCGTACCATCTTTAGTAATACCGACCGCACTACGAGCATTAGCAGCGTTAACACCAATCGCATTACGCACAAGTTTTCCATCTTGATACGCAGTAAAACCCTCGGCTTGGGAAGTATCAATAGGTAATAATTGAGGTCCTGCACCTAAAGCATCAATTAAGACACATTGAGCAGGAACAGACTGCCGATGTAGAGCAATGTCATAAACATTTTGACCGTCACACTGATAACGACGAAATTCAGCTCGATTAAGAATTTTACCAAGATAAATAGCCAAATCAGGATTATCAACTAATCTAGAATTCAACCTAGGATCGACAACTAATCTATTGTTAGTAGTTACAAATGAAGTAGTTTGCTGATTATTCGGATCAAAATAGCCGCCATTAATGGCAGCAACATCTTTGCCTTTAAGAAAAAAATTGAGTGGTTGTAAGTTAGTTGCTGTTTTTGTAGTGACAATGCGATCGCTATTTGCTGCGACTTTGACGACATGAACAATGCTATTTGCTTGAGGATAAACTCGATAGCTTACCCCAGATGAGTTAGCAGCTTGGACTAAATTCAAAGTCCCAAACAAAGTTGCTCCAATTAAAATATAAACAAGATATTGAATTACTTTAATTAACAAAGTCATTGAAAATGAGTTACGCCTCATAAAAATATCTCGATAATTATTTGCACGTGAATTGAGTAACTATTCTAGTGTGGGAAAATGATTTCAGCTTTTTTATTTCGCTTTAATGTCTGATCAAAAATTATGTAATACTGTTTCAACTCGTCGAATTACTTTTGAAAAATTTTTTAAAATCAAGCCCATGAAAAAAATCCAAGAAAATTGGCGCTGCATAGCTAACTGTGGAGCTTGCTGTAATTTAACGCCAGAGGATCGTCCAGATTTAGAAGAGTATCTTACTCCTCAAGAACTAGAAATTTATAAAACCATGCTGCAAGAAGATGGTTGGTGTCGTAATTTGGATAAAGAAACAAGAAAATGCTTAATCTATGAAGAACGTCCCAATTTTTGTAGAGTTCAGGCAGATATTTTTCAAGAAATGTATCAAGTTGAAGAAAAAGATTTTAATGAGTTTGCAATTGATTGCTGTCGAGATCAAATTGCAGGAGTTTATGGAGAAAAGAGTCCAGAACTAGTTCGATACAACAAGGAGATTAAGCAATAGTAACCATCGTTTATTAAATTGAATAAGTTTAACAATCATGAACACCAAAATAATAGGTTAAATAAGGTTATTAAAAATTCTCACCTTTACTCAAGAGAAACCAGCTTGTTCAAAAATATTCTTGGCAGTTAAGTTTAGATTAGCGAAAATTTGATTCTCAATAATCATTTCACCAATAAAAGTTTGAGTAGCTTGATTATGAACAGATATAGTTATGGATTGAGAATAAGGGTTAACTAAACAAACTCTGGTTACACCTGACTCTAGATAATCATCAACTTTTTCGACAATGCGATCCAGCTTTTGATCTTTACCTACAATTTCAACAATAAGATCAGGAGCAATAGGGCAAAATTCATCTAACATCCAGTTAGAATCAAGCCGTTCGTAAGAAATATAGGTTAGTGCAGGTACAGGAAACCAATCACGTTCATTGCATCTAAGTTTCAAAGTCCATTCTGGATAAACTCTGCCTTGCTTTCCAAAGTGTTGTCGCAAAATCACTAATAATTCAGACTGCATAGCAGCATAAAAACACTTGGAAGTGATACCAGAATTTCTTTGACCACCAACAAAGCTATTTGGGAAGTAACCTTGCAAAGTGTTTAAAGACTGCCAATTAGACTTATAAGTTGATGTAGACATAAACAAATCAGGGTTGAATTTTAAAAAATAAACAATAAGTAATTAATTGCGGAGCTAATTTCAATTCAGAATACCAATAATTAATACTTAATTTCCGAATCAAGTATTGCAATCTCAATAATAGTCAAGAATAAATTAGCGATTCTAAATTCTACTAAGAGATAAGATTTTTGATCACTACAAGATAATTTATCTAATTAGTATATTACTTCTAATCAAGATTTATAAGTAATAATTTAAATCACCAAAATAGATTCTAGTTTAAGCTTAACTATTATGAGTATTCCTCCTCACTCTAAAATTAATTAGCTATTTTATAGCTAGTAAAGCTTTCTTAATATCAGAAATAATTGTATTACAAAAATAGTTTAAATATAGATAAAGAAACTAAATTATAAAAGGCAAAATTGCTCAAACAAGAATAATAACTCTAAATTTTACCTATAATTTTTTAGTAAATATGATCGCAAAAGCTACTAATCGTAATTTTTTATGAAAAAATGCAACCGTAAATAATTTAAAATGTTTCCGTGTTGATGAATTTTTTGCGAAACTCTATACTTCCCTAAAATGCAAAAATACATATATATTAAACACGCTTAAATTAATTACTATGTCTAATTCTCTTACTTATCTAAGCGGTAGTGATATCCGCGATCGCTTCCTTCAGTTCTTTGCAGATCGCCAACACAAAATCCTACCCAGCGCTTCCCTAATTCCTGAAGATCCAACCGTTCTCCTGACAATCGCGGGGATGTTACCTTTCAAACCTATTTTCTTAGGACAACGCCAAGCACCTCAACCTCGGGCAACAACTTCCCAAAAATGTATTCGCACAAACGACATTGAAAATGTCGGGCGCACCGCTAGGCATCATACTTTTTTCGAGATGTTAGGCAACTTTAGTTTCGGTGATTATTTTAAAGAACAAGCGATCGCCTGGGCATGGGAGCTTTCGACGGAGATCTATAAACTACCTGCTGAACAAATTGTAGTTAGCGTCTTCCGAGAAGATGATGAAGCTTTTGCTATTTGGCGCGACCAAATTGGTATTCCCGCTCACCGCATTCAGCGCATGGGAGAAGCGGATAACTTCTGGAAATCTGGAGCAACAGGACCTTGTGGACCTTGCTCAGAGTTGTATTTTGATTTTCATCCCGAATTGGGAGATGAGAATTTAGATTTAGAAGATGACAGTCGCTTTATCGAGTTTTATAACTTGGTATTTATGGAATACAACCGCGATGCTGAAGGCAAGCTGACACCATTAGAAAATAAAAATATTGATACTGGTTTAGGTCTAGAAAGGATGGCGCAGATCCTCCAGCAAGTACCTAACAACTATGAAACAGATTTAATTCTTCCCATCATTAAAACTGCTGCCGAGATTGCCAAGATTGATTACAACCAAGCTGATGATAAAACCAAAACATCACTAAAAGTTATTGGCGATCATGTCCGCTCTGTAGTTCACATGATTTGTGATGGCATCAATGGCTCTAATGTTGGTAGGGGTTATATCCTACGTCGATTGATTCGCAGGGTGGTAAGACACGGCAGATTAATAGGGATTGAGGGCAATTTTATTAATCAGGTTGCCGAAACAGCGATCGCCTTGTCTGAAACTGCTTATCCTGAAGTTAGAGAAAGAACAGAGCTAATTAAAACCCAGTTAGAAAGAGAAGAAAGCCAGTTTCTCAAAACTCTAGATCGCGGAGAAAGTTTACTAGCTGAAATTATCACCAACACTAAGCAGGCGACAAGCAAGCAAATTTCTGGTCAAGATGCCTTTGAACTTTATGATACCTATGGTTTCCCTCTAGAGCTTACTCAAGAAATTGCCGAAGAGCAGGACTTAGAAGTAGATGAGAAAGGTTTTGAATTAGCAATGCAAGAGCAGAAAAAACGCTCTAAAGATTCAACTGGCACAATCGATCTAACCACTAAAAATGCTCTAGGAGAAATCGTTAAAGCAAGTGATGATACCAACTTCTTGGGCTATAACGACTTAAGCGCGCAAGCACGCATTCAAGGCATTGTCATTACGACTGAAGAAGGTTCAAAGAATATAGACTCAGCAACCGCAGGAGATGCAGTCCAAATAGTTCTTGATCAAACTCCTTTTTATGGAGAATCGGGAGGACAGATAGGCGATCGCGGTTATCTATCTGGAGATCAAGTGGTCATCCGCATTGAAGATGTCCAGAAAGAAGGCAATATTTTTGTTCACCAAGGCAAAGTAGAGCGAGGCACTATTAAGGTTGGCGATCAAATTCAAGCAACTATTGACCAAACTTGTCGTCGTCGCGTTCAAGCAAACCACACCGCAACTCACCTTCTACAAGCAGCCTTAAAAAAAGTTGTTGATGATTCAATCTCCCAAGCTGGTTCACTGGTAAATTTTGACCGTTTGCGCTTTGATTTTAATGCACCTCAAGCATTAAGTTCTGAGCAAACTCAACAGGTTGAAGATCTTGTTAATACTTGGATTAATGAAGCTCATCAAGCAGATGTTAATGTCATGCCGATCGCTGATGCCAAGTCTAAAGGTGCAACTGCCATGTTTGGTGAAAAATATGGTGATGAGGTCAGAGTAATTGATTTTCCTGGAGTTTCCATGGAGCTGTGCGGCGGAACTCATGTCCAAAATACAGCCGAAATTGGAGCTTTTAAAATTATTTCGGAAACTGGGATCTCTTCAGGAATAAGAAGAATTGAGGCAGTTGCAGGTGCTGCAATTCTTGATTATTTAAATGTGCGGGATCGCGTAGTTAAAGACTTAAGCGCAAAATTTAAAGCCAAACCAGAAGAAATTAGTGATCGCGTTAGCAATTTACAAGCTGAGTTAAAATCAACTCAAAAAGAACTAGCCGCGGCAAAACAAGAACTAGCTCTCGCCAAGTCCGATAACCTCATCTCAAAAGCTGAACCAATTGGCGAATTTAAGATTTTAGTTACCAATATGGGAGCAATGGATGCCAAATCTCTGCAAGCAGCAGGAGAGAGATTACAACAAAAACTAGGAGAGTCAGCAGTAGTTGTTGCGTCCGTCCCCAGTGAGGGCAAAGTTAGTTTAGTTGCCGCTTTTAGCTCAAAAGTTGTCAAAGACAAAAAAATGCAAGCAGGCAAATTTATTGGTGCGATCGCTAAAATCTGTGGTGGTGGCGGTGGTGGCAGACCAAATCTAGCCCAAGCTGGAGGAAGAGATGCCAGTAAATTAGATCAAGCTTTAGAAGCTGCTAGAGAAAAATTGCTTGAAGGTTTAAGTTAACTCTTCTCTACAAAGAAAGTCTCTTAAAGCAAAAAAACATAAGTAAATATTATGAGTTTCTACTTGTGTTCCCTAACAACTAAAATATATAATTAAGTAATGTTAAAGCCTGGGTAGCTCAGACGGTTAGAGCACAAGATTCATATCCTTGTTGTCGGCAGTTCAATTCTGCCTCCAGGCATTACGAATAAATTAAGGACTCATCATTACTTATGATGAGTCCTTAATTTGCGACAAATAGTTTAATAAAAATCAAAAATTCCATAACCTCGAACCATGACAATAAAGTCTTTATGGATTTTTACCTTACCTTTATTAATTCACAGTTAGGCTAATTAGGTAATAAATTTTCAGTAGAAATTCTTTTATGACTGGTCACGAACTATTGACTCTCGCGCTGCTACTTAGTCCTGGAATGCTTTTATCAGTACTAATTATGGTCACTTTCGCCAAAGGAGGATAGGCACTAAGCAACAAGCAGAATCCAAAAAGTAAAACTAACAATTTCTAATATTTCAGCCTAAAGACACATAGATGTTTCTAATCTTGCTCAGGAAGATTAGGCGTATCATTCAGAGAAGGAAGATTTAAAGAATCAGAATCAGATAAATGATCTTCTAAGTCTTTTCTTTTTTCCATTTGGCAAAGAAAATAACCAGTCATCATTGCTGAGGCTAATAAATGAGCCAAATTCTCGCGGTCTGTTGTTACTTTGATATTGAAGTCACCAGTAGGAAGCATTCCCACTAATCCTTGAACGTTTTGGGAGATAATCTGCTTGACTTCCGGACTTGCGGAATGTGCAATTCTGGCTAAGACTTCGGGATGTTGCTGACGTAAATATTCCATAAGATTATTACCGTCTCTATCCGAAGACTCTGACTCTAAAAAATCAAAATTAAATATCATTCCTAATCCAAATTTTGGATGTACATCAACTCCACTTTGACACAATATAGACAAAAACCGCTAGTTTATTTTGAGAAAGCTCTCAAATATCAGCATAATCACTAGTTAATTAATTACTAAATTCTCTTTATCAATTTCAAAGTATTGATGAAATTTATCGGTAACTTCAAGCCAATAAGAACGACCTTCTGCCTGTGGCCGCTTTCGGATAAAGCCTTGTTCAACTAACTCTGAAACTTGCTGATAGGCACTACTGCCTCTTAATTCAATTAAATCACTTTGTAAGACTGGATGCTTAAGAGCGATCGCAGCTAAAGTTCTCAAAGCACCTTTACCTAACTCAGCAGGAATTAATTCATATAAAAGAGTTTCGTAAACAGATTTAAGTTGCAAACTATAACCTAAATTACTTTCTACGATTTCCAAAGCACTATCTCGATGAGCATAATCACTCATCAATTCAATAATCGCTTCTTCAATTTTATCTGGCTCATCTTGCAAAGAAGAAGCAATTTCGGCAACAGCAAGAGGTTGACCTTTAATGTAGAGAAGTGCTTCAATCTTGATTGCTAATTTCACTTTTTGACTCCAGTAATAACAAACAAGCAAACTCAAAAAGGCAAGATCATAATAATTCAGAAGAATTTCAACAAACTAGCTTAATTACTAGAACCAATAAACTCAATTTATGGTTCTAGTAATTTTAATTTCTAATCAAAGATCAACTAACCACTACTTCTATATTTTTTACTTCATCGTCATTAATTACACTTGGCACACCCAGTAACAGTCAAGCATTAGTTGAAGCTAAACAATAACCTGAGCAGTTATAAGATTGTGATCTTGTCTATTCAAACAATTCACTAATATGCAAAAGAGTTTTAAATTACCAAGAATTTGGTAAAAAATAGCTACAAAGAAAGAGTAAAGATCATTTTTAAGACAATCTTGCCATAATAACTAAACTATACAAATCAAACAAAAAGCATAGTTATAAACCTGATATCAAGTTAATAAGACCCAAAACTGAATAATTCAAAGAGTATCAAAATTGTGTTCAGATAAACTCAAAATTAAATTTCACAGTCAAATTAACTTTTCCAAATTAACTTTTCACATGAGTTAATTTCGAGGAAACCTTCTTTTTTGTAAAAATTCTGGTATTTCAATCCGACCAGGACTATTTCTTAAAGGAGTTTGTTTCGAAACATCTTTAGGATTAGATTTCTGAGGATCATTCACGGAATCAGGCTTAACAGCATTTTTATTATTACTGATTAGAGGCATCGACTCAGACAAAGAAGTTTCGCTATCATCATGATCGATTAATCCTTGATTCTCGAATCCTGTAGCGATCACAGTAATACGAATATCACCTTCCATACTTTCGTCAATTACAGCACCAAAAATAATATTGGCATCTTGATCAACAACTTCATAAACACTTTCTGCCGCCGCATTCACTTCATGAAGAGTTAAGTCACATCCACCAGTAATATTCATGACAACTCCTTTAGCTCCATTAATTGAAGCTTCTAGTAAAGGAGAAGATACTGCTGTAGCGGCAGCTTCTCTAGCACGAGACTTTCCTGAGCTAACTCCGATACCCATTAAAGCAGAACCAGCATCAGCAACTATAGTTTTGACGTCAGCAAAATCAACATTAATTAAGCCAGGAATAGTAATGATGTCTGAAATTCCTTGAACACCCTGACGTAAAACATCATCAGCAAAACGAAATGCTTGTTGAATAGGAGTCTCTTGAGAAATAACTGATAACAGCTGATTATTAGGAATAGTAATTAAAGTATCTACCCGACTTTTAAAAGCATTCAAACCTTCATCAGCCTGTAATGTTCTTCTTCTACCTTCAAAAGTAAAAGGACGCGTGACAACTCCAACAGTTAAACAGCCCATTTCTTTAGCTACTTCAGCTACGATTGGTGCTGCACCAGTTCCTGTTCCTCCTCCCATGCCAGAGGTAATAAAAACCAAATCAGTATTTTCTAGTGCTTGAGCTATTTCTTCCCGAGACTCTTCCGCAGCTTTTTGACCAATTGCAGGATTTCCACCTGCACCTAGACCTTTAGTTATCTTCTGTCCAATTTGTAGCTTTTTAGGAGCAGCCGACTTTGCTAAAGCTTGAGCATCCGTATTAATCGCCCAAAACTCAATACCCGAAACCTCACTCTCAATCATACGATTGACGGCATTACAACCAGCACCACCTACTCCCATAACCTTGATATTAGCTAAGTTACTGGGAGTTATTGTATTCTTGATCATATCTTCATTGGTCGATAAGTTACCAGGATTTACGGAAAAAGATTGGTTTTGACAACTACCATTAGGTGATGTGCTACTTCTATGAACAAACAAGTTGTCGTATTCATGGCCACTGTTATTGTGGGCTTCATTTTGAGGAAGACCATCAATGTTGAGTTTGGAGTTCATGAGAGGTTATTAAAAAAGGAAGGTATTTATTGGTAAGCGTAAAAGAGATAGTTATCTATACATTTCTTAACTAGAGATGTATGATTTCTGGTCGAGAATAAACTAATTATTACTTCGACATCCAGATTCTCAGTAAATTTTTTAATTTTTTGTAATCATAAAACATATAAATTTAAACACGATTTTTTTATAAAAACTAACAGTACTTTAACCATTTACTATTAAGTAATTAAGATAATAAAGGTTAGAAACACTGATCGTGTAAGACAAAAATGATACTGATACATAAAACTAACTTAAAAGTAGCAGTTTTGATGTCAAACAATTCTTAAAAGAAAATATCATTTATTCTTAAATAACGATGATTTTGAGCACTTCAATCAAGTTCTTCAATTAAGTTAATGATAATAATGGTTATTTCTGTTCTAAGAAAGGAGATGCTGGATTACTCAAATCTAGCCAGGAAGAATTGTGCAAAGCTTTTTCTGAAGAGTTAAGCGGAAAACTAACCAAATAATTAAACTGTTGCTTAATAAACTTGGGATTAGAGCCGAAACGAACTTTTAAATCCTTAGTAATTAAACTTAGATTACCTGCCTCATTCCAAATAATTTCTTTGACACCAATGCTGGGATAACTCGAAATCAATTGGAATAGCTTTGCATAAGTTCTTTTGTTCTTATTGGTAAAGTTAACCACTTTAATTTTCGTCAAAGGTAACTTTTCTGACCGATAGTTATATAAGCTTGGATCCAACCAATTGCCCTGACGATCTAAAAAGCCTACTTTACCCTCAGAAATTGCTGTCACTACAGGTACTCTCTCCTGCAAATAGATATTAATAACGGGAGGAAAAATTGTTTTGGTTATACGTGCAGTTTCAATTGCAGAAATCGCTTCTAAACGAGCAATAATATTTTTACTAGAAACAGTCCAAGGAGATCTCGCATTTAAAAACATGGGTAATTGAGATTGAGTTGATTCGGACTTAGCTACTTGAATATCAAGATTTTGATAAATTTTTTCTTTATTAATAGAGCGATCGCTATTAATAACAATTTGAGATGGCTTAATGATCTTGCGAGGATATAAAACTAAAGCTACTAGCAAAGATCCACTAAACAAACCAAGAATTAAGGCTCGCCAAAGATACAATGCCTGTTGTTGACGATGATTAGAATTCAAGTGAGCAAGTTGCTGCTTTAGCTGGGAATAGGGATTTAAACTCATGGAGTAACTAAAGACTTCAATTAATTTATGTTATTTTGGGATCATCTAGATGCCAACTTCAGAATCTCGATTAACAATCTTGATACTAAAAACACGTACCTTAATAAATAGCTATGATACATTTGATGCTATCTATTTTATTTTCTAGATTTTCACTGACATTATATGTAAACTAGTTAGATTATGGTAATAACTAAAGGTGGGTTAGTTCTAGGAGCTACTGCCCTTGCACTTTCTACTGTCGCAGTTACTGGTACAGGCATTCATCTTTCCCAAAGCCAAGCTTTTTTTCAAGAAAGTCCCAAAGAAATAGTCGATGAAGTTTGGCAAATTATTAATCATCAATATGTTGATACTAACTTCAATCAACTAGATTGGCAGAACGTGCGTCAAGAATATTTAGGAAAGCCATACAACAATAAAACTGAAGCATATGATGCTGTCAGAGAAATGTTGGAGAAGCTTGGCGATCCTTATACTCGCTTCATGAACCCCGAAGAGTTCAAAAACATGCAAATTGATACTTCAGGTGAATTAACTGGAGTAGGAATTCAAATCGCTAAAGACGAAGAATCTGATCGACTTATAGTCATTGCCCCTATCGAAGACACTCCTGCTTTTGAAGCGGGAATTTTAGCTAAAGATATTATCGTCAAAATTAATGATGTTGATACTAAGGGGATGGATGTTAACGATGCTGTTAGTCTAATTCGTGGTAAACCAGGCAGTTCAGTTTCTTTAACTATTAAAAGATCTCAAGGTGAAGTTGATTACAAAATTGTTAGAGCGAAAATCAAAATTCACCCCGTTAGAAGCGCACTAAAAGACACTAGTATAGGTAAAGTTGGCTACATTCGACTAACCCAATTTAGTGCTCAAGCATCAAGAGAGATGCGTGAGTCGATCGAAGATTTGGAAAAACAGCAGGTTGCTGGTTATGTTCTTGATCTACGTTCTAACCCTGGTGGTTTACTCTATGCAAGTATTGACATTGCTCGGATGTGGCTAAAAGAGGGCGCAATTGTTTCAACCGTTGATAGATCAGGAGAGAATGAGCGTAAATTTGCTAACAACAACGCTCTTACTGATAAGCCTTTAGTAATTTTGATCGATGGCGGTTCTGCCAGTGCTAGTGAGATTCTATCTGGTGCGTTGCAAGATAATCAAAGAGCTGTTTTAGTAGGAACTCAAACTTTTGGTAAAGGTTTAGTACAATCAGTTCGTTCTCTCGGAGATGGCTCAGGACTAGCAGTAACTATTGCCAAATATTTAACTCCTAGCGGTCGAGATATCAACAAAGAAGGTATTCCACCTGACTATCTTGTTGAACTGGCAGAAGAAGAAAGGAAAAAATTACAAGGAGACCGAACCTTAATCGGTACCCCAGAAGATCCGCAATTTACCAAAGCAATTCAAGTTTTGGGTAAAAAAATTATTGCAGATAAGAATTATCTTGAACGCGCTAGCCAAAAATAATTACGGCTCTTCAACATAAAGTGCAAGATAAAATTTCCAAAAACCCAAATAAGCATTATGCTTATTTGGGTTTACATTTTTTAGCCCTAATTAAACCTACTCGCTTGGCTAAAGCCTCGGCTAATGTCGGATACTTTCCCCAATAATCTTGATCTTGAGGATTTTTTAGAGTTTGCAAAATATCACAAGTTCCATCTGGTAGCTTCACAATGTACCAATCTTCAGAAGTTGCCATCAATAATTTCTCTATCTAATAATCTTGAAGAACAGCGATTAATTTTTTAAAATATCAATCTTGATTAAGATCTTTGTTGTTAGCAGTCCACCAGGCTAAACCATAATTTTGTCGTGGTTCATTGATCTGTCGACGATAGTTAACTCTAATTTTATAACGTCCAGTTTTAGGAACAGGGCAAAAAATATGTTCAACACTGTCTTCATAGCTAAGAGAGGAACAAATATTACGAAGACTACTAGATTCATCGGCAGGAATCAGATAAAGATCCAAATTATTTAGTCCGCGATCGCGAAAAGTTTCCCCGACATCAAATTTATCGTTATTGTTGAGATCATTTAGTTTTACTAAACGATCCCAAGTTAAAGTAATCATGGCATAGGTTCCAGCTTGAAGAGGCTGTTGCAAATAATAATCTTGATCTTCTTGAGCATTAATTTGACCATAATTCCAGCCAATTGATGGAGCTAATTGTTCTGAAGAAATTTGACCACTACTAAATTGCCGATAAGCTCTAAAAGCATTAAGCTGCCCAGTACCCATTTGAATGTCTAAAGGAATACGAGGGTTGCGATAAGCATCAGAATCAAACCAAGTCTTATTGTGCTCACTCACCGTCGTATGAGTCATATCTAAAAGAGAACCGTCCCCTTGATCTGCAATTTTATCAGCCGAGTTAAGCAGGATCGCTTTCATAACCTCATGTCTACGAGCATTGATTGACCAATTTTCAAGATTTTGACTAATTTGTCGATCCCCATACTCTTGAAGCAAAGCAACAGATGCCGTTATATGGGGAGCAGCAAAACTTGTGCCACTGACTTTTTCTAATTTACCTTTCTGATTCGGAACAAAAATTTGACTACCAGGGGCTAATAAACTGATTGCTCGGCGATCGCCATAATTAATCTCTTTTCTAATCGTAGAACGACCAATGCCAATAGGCAGAGCGCTAAGGTTAGCAAAATCAACTTTGAAAAACTGGTTTTTGCGCTTAGTTGTATAAGCAGTAGTGACTCCATTGAAATTATCAGTAGGAATCGGAATACCCCCTTTCCCCTGATTGCCAGCGATAACATACAAAGTATCGTGAACTCTGGCTGACCAATCAACACATTCTGTCAACAAGGCTTTGCCATCTAATTTTGCTTCTTCCCGAGAATCTCGCTCCAAAGATTCGCCAAAACTAAAATTAATCGCTCTAATATCTCCAGAATTTTGAGATGCAATATGTTGACTTGCTAAACATTCTTCTGGCTGACCTCCATCACGAAAAGAGCCAACTGCGGTTGCATATAAACGAGCAAGAGGAGCAACTCCTTTCCCATTCTTATTTTGACTAATCATCACACCGGCAACCATGACAGCATGATTATCAACATCAGTATCTGCTCTAGCTATTTGATCTCTAAAAAAAACTGCCTTAGGTAAAACTTGATTAAGTTGCGAGACTACTTTATCAATCCCTAATTTACCTGGTCTGCCAATTTCTACCTGACCAATCCCAATTTTTCTTCCCAGCAAATTGTAAGGAGAATTATGCAGTCGCAACGCATCAATACCAGCATCACTCAATGAATAATTTAGAGCAAGAGCTGAGGGAATAGTCCCGCCAACTAAAACAGCACAACCAAGTAATTTGATAATTTTATTCATCATTGCAAATATAGAGGTAGCCTTAAAATGTCTAGAAAACAGAATCAATAACTAATAATTTTCGGAAAAACTTGCACATTTTGACCAAAATGAGCTAAAAGTATGTGGAGTTGTTTTGCTTATCGCATGTTTCAGTAAAGCAAACCAATAATCTAATCTAATTCAGAGTAATAAGCAATTCAGAATAGTAATTAATTCCCAATAATTGTAATTCTCTGACAGATTAAGTAGGTCTCTATTCGAATCGACAAGAAAATAATTTTGACCGAAAAAACCTTAATAACATTATGAAAAACTAAAAAAATCTTAGAAACTATGTCTAAACAAGTTGCGCATCCAATGGTGAAACTTCAGCGCAAAATTTCCTCACTTGTCCATTCCAAAATCGTTACTCCAGAAGATAATTTGAGTAAGATCGCTCTGTTACTTGGGGCTGATTGGAAGTATTGGAAAAATGAATTATTAGAATTTGATTTTTCTCTCAAAGATCCAATTCAAGAACTTTTGTTAGTAGAAGACTGGGACGAAGAATAACGAACACACAACAGATCTTGATCTTCTGTTACTTCATTAACATTTATGGGATCGAAACATACCAATTCTCGACAAGTAGCTTTCCTGACCTTACTCGAAATTGATAAGCATCAAACTTATACAGATGTAGCCCTAGAAAGAATTTTAAATAAGTTCTTTTTAGACACGAGAGATCGTTCTCTAGTTAATCAATTGGTCTATGGAGTTATTCGTCATCAGCGATCGCTAGATGCCTTGATTGATGTTTTGGGCAAAAAAAAAGCCCATCAACAACCTCCACAATTAAGAAGAATCTTTCATCTAGGACTCTATCAATTACGCTATTTAAATCAAATACCTGCATCAGCAGCAGTCAATACCAGTGTTGACTTAGCTGTTCTCAATGGTTTAGGCAAACTCAAAGGAGTAGTTAATGGAGTCTTGCGTAACTATCTACGTCAAGCAGAGCAAGGAGATATCTTAGCTTTAGCATCGAATCTAGAGCCAGAAGATCATCAAAATCCAGAGTCTCTATCACCAACTTCCTCTCTAGCCAATTTAAGTCCAGCAGAAATTAACCAATTGGGAATTTTTTACTCTTTTCCAGATTGGATTATTGTCAACTGGCTAGAACAATTACCACTATCAGAAGTTCATAAATTACTAAACTGGTTTAACCAGCCAGGCAAAATTGAAATCAGGATCAATCCTTTGCAAACTTCTGTGGAGCAAGTCGCCTTGGCTCTAGAAGGAGCAGGAGCCAAAATCACCAAGTTAAACCAAGTACCACAAGGGCTGAGAATTGAATCTGGAGCAGGCAATATTCGCTCTCTGCCTGGATATCAAGAAGGTTGGTGGATGGTTCAAGATAGTAGCGCTCAGCTTGTTAGCCATCTTTTAGACCCTCAACCAGGAGAAATGATTATCGATCTCTGTGCAGCCCCAGGAGGAAAAAGCACTCACATAGCAGAATTAATGGGAGATCAAGGTACTGTTTGGGCTTGCGATCGCTCCGCAACTAGACTCAAAAAAGTTGCTGAAAATGCCCATCGACTCAACCTTAATTCAATTCAAGCTTTAGCTACAGAAGGATTAAGCTTAGAGCGTTTTCACAATCAAGCGGATCGCGTTCTGGTCGATGCACCCTGTTCCGGGCTAGGCACCCTCCACAAAAGACCAGATATTCGTTGGCGCCAAAATCCCCAAAAAATTGCCGAGTTAATTACTTTGCAAAAAAACTTATTAAATCAAGCTGCAACTCTAGTTAAGCCTCAAGGAATTTTGGTTTATGCAACCTGCACTCTCAATATGCAAGAAAATGAAGCGATTATTCAATCATTTTTAGCAAGCAATCAAGAGTGGCAAATAGTTGAACCTTCCCCAAAAATAGAGAATGATCACAACAATTTAGATCATAAGTGGCTCAAAATCTATCCTCACCAATATAATATGGATGGCTTTTTTATGGCTAAACTAGTCAGGAATTAATAATATGACCTTAGTTCAAGTCGCGAAAACACAAAAACTACTCAAAATCCTCATCGGTGCAGCCTGGATTGATGGAGTGATTGAACCCGCAGAAAGACAATATCTTCACAAAGTTGCCCGCGAGTTAAATTTGGCACAGGATCCAGAAATTAAAGCTCTACTCTCCGAAATTAAATCGGTCACAGCTCAAGAATGTTATCAGTGGCTAGATGAATATACAAAGGAAAATCGCAATATTCAAGACTATAACGATTTACTCGAAAAAATTAGTGGCTTAATTTATAGTGATGGCTACGTGGACGTTAGAGAAACTCAGTTAATTGAAAGATTGCAATTATGCGATCCCTCTCTGCAATCTTGCACCCCAATTTGGGATCAAGTCCTAGGCAAAATTCAACAGCTTTATAAATCCGCAGTTATGAAAAAAACTTGAGCTGTTGCTAATCATCACTTTTTAAGTGTTACATCATTTGATCTAAAGGATTTTCTTGTTTAATCTCTTGTTTTGCCTCAATTGCACTACGATAAGTGTCAACAACGTGATTTAGTAAAACATCACCAAATTGAGAGGTAAAACCCCATTTTTGACCTACATGAGCATAGTTTGCTTGCGTAAATTGGTTTTGAATAGTGATTGGAGGAACTAGAGGTACAAAATCACTGAGATTAACAATCCGATAGCTGTTAGGAATCATTTTGCTATGAGCTTGAGCAAAATTACGATCGCCAATCCGAGGAGCAGCATAAGTATAAAGTTGCAATTTCTGCCGAATTTTAGGAAAGTTAAGCGCAATTTCAAAAGCTGCCAAAGTTGCGATCGCGCCACCTAAACTATGACCAGTCACATAACAAGGAAGTTCAGGATTTAATTTTTTAACTGCTTCAAAAAGTAAAGAATTAATCTGCTTACGAACAATTGTTAGATAGCCTCGATGAACTCTTCCATATAATTTCTGAGTCCGTAGATCCCGATAATCTTGTTGAACTGCTTGCAGATTATGCCACCACTCAACCTGAGTTTGAGTTCCTCGAAACGCAATAATATTTGATTTTTCCGAAGCAATTACAAAACCAATAAATAGTTTATGCCGATTACGACGACTAGCAATATTTTTAAGGAGTCGTCTAATTTTACTCTCCGCATCGTGTAAAGTCTCCATCATAGAACCTTCGCTATCTTCGGCAACTAATCCAGATTCTAAACGTAAATAGTTCTCAACAAGTTCTTCCTCAATTTGAAACGAAGTTAATTGCCGATAACTATGAAAATTAGCATTGTAGTCGGGCAAAAGCGTTAAATCGCCATCATATTTGGGATTACTTCTACCTGTTTTATACTGTTGTACTGCCAGTTTACAAGATTGAATCATCCAAGTAGATAAGTCCCGATCATAATCCAGTTCAGGATAAACCAATTTAGTAGCAGCTAGAATTTCTTCTCGTTGAGAGATCTCTGTTTCCCACTCAGACTCAAGGTTATAAGCAGTATCGATTATATTTTCAGGATTTTGAGTAAAAGTATCAATCAAATTTTCTTGTTCGTCTTCGACTAAGCGATCGCGATCATATTCACTTTTAAGACGAGCGAAAATTCCTGCACTTGCACCCATCAATAACAATTTTCTGCGATTTATAAACACTACTACACTTATTGATTTAACTCTTGATTAACCTGGTCAAGTTGTAATCGATTAAATTGCATAGCTCGACCCAATGCTGCCCCATCCAAAATTCCTGGACGATAGTAATAGTGAGAAAGAGAATTACCAATGCTCATTGTCAAAAACCCATAAGCGATCGCCCTAGCCAAACTGTCGGCAAAAGGAACAAACAAACCCAAGAGAACAATAACAACCCAAATCAAGACCGCAAGAATTAAAGAGCGAAAAATGGCTAAAATCAGGGTGATATTAGTCATGACAAAATGACTCTTATAATGACCCCAAAAACGACCTACCCGCCAAACCATAATCAAATTCACTAAAATAAGACAGCTTACTCTAACAGTAGGCACCCAAGTTCCATAGATAGGGATCACACCTAAAATTAAAGCTCCCAAAGCAAAGTCGACAATCATAGACCGAACTCTCCGTTCGATTAACCTGATTGCTCGCAACTCTGGAATTACAGGTTTGCAAGGAAGACATGGCTCATTCATAATTGCTTCCTAGCTATACTCAACAAACCACCACAAGCTATCTAGAACCAAACAACTTCTTAGTTAATTAGTTAATATTAGCTGTCTGCTTAACTTGAAAAAAAGTTGTGAGGATCGTAGCCGACATTTGTGAACTAGTTAAACCCAATGCTGCTTTTGATTGATCCGGAGTCGCATGGTCAACTAACACATCTGGCACACCCAACCTTTTCACAGGGACACACAAACCATTTTCTTGTAAAGCCTCCATGACGGCAGTACCAAAACCACCCATAATACAACCTTCTTCCATAGTTACTACCTTAGCAATCCGTTTAGCAAGAGGAAGAATTAAATCTGTATCCAAAGGTTTAACAAAGCGAGCATTAATTACAGTCGCTTCAACACCATGCTCACTGAGAATTTCCGCAACTTGCATAGCAGGATAAACCATAGTTCCATAAGCAATCAAGAGAACATCATCACCACTACGTAGCAATTCAGCCTTACCAATTTCAAGCGGTTCCCAACCCTCTTCCATCAAAGGTACGCCAACCCCATTACCGCGAGGATAACGCATAGCAATCGGACCATCAGTATAATTAACTCCTGTTACTGTCATCCGTTGTAATTCCGCTTCATCTTTCGGCGCCATAATTGTCATGTTGGGAATACAACGCAGATAAGCAATATCGTACATTCCCTGGTGAGTAGGACCGTCAGCACCAACAATACCAGCTCGATCTAAACAGAAGAAGACAGGTAGTTTTTGAATACAAACATCATGGATAATTTGATCGTAACCACGTTGTAAAAAGGTTGAGTAAATAGCCGCAACCGGTCGCATTCCTTCACAGGCAAGACCAGCAGCCAAGGTGACTGCATGCTGCTCAGCAATACCAACATCAACATACTGTTTAGGTAATTTATTCTGGAGTTTATCTAAACCAGTTCCAGTCGCCATCGCCGCAGTAATTCCGATAATTTTAGGATTATTTTGCGCTAACTGCGTCAGAGTATGAGCAAAAACTTTGGCATATTTAGGCGGTTTCGGCGTGCTGGCAGGAGCAGCTTTTCCGGTTGTGAGATTAAAAGGATTTTGGGCATGGTAACCAACTTGATCTTTTTCAGCGATCGCATAGCCCTTACCCTTAACTGTAGCTACATGAACTAAAACAGGACCAGTTACTTTATGCGCCTGCTTAAAAGTAGTAAGCAGTTCATCTAAATTATGACCATCGATAGGACCAAAATATTTAAAGCCTAATTCTTCAATAACAGCACCAACTTTGGGAACTGCCAAACGCTTCATCCCTTCTTTGACTCTCTCCATTTCAGGGGTAAGAGATTCCCCAAAGAAAGGAAAATTTTTAAATTGTTCTTCTAAATTTTCGGAAATAAACTGAATCGGATCAGAAAGGCGAACCTTATTTAAATAGCGAGAAATCGCCCCAACATTAGGCGAAATCGACATCTCATTATCATTCAGAACTACCATCAAATTGGTTTTGGGTAAGTGTCCTGCATGGTTAATCGCTTCTAAAGCCATGCCCCCAGTCAAAGAGCCATCTCCAATAATGGCAACACACTTAAAATCTTCTCCTTTAGCATCCCTAGCCAAAGCCATACCTAAAGCAGCAGAAATACTGGTAGATGCATGTCCTGCTCCAAAATGATCAAACTTATTTTCACACCGCTTTAAATAACCAGCAACTCCATCTTTTTGTCTCAGAGTATGAAAATCTTGATATCTGCCTGTTAGTAACTTGTGAGGATAAGCTTGATGCCCTACATCCCAAACAACCTTGTCTTTATCTAAATTGAGAGTCTGATAAAGAGCTACTGTTAATTCTACGACACCTAATCCAGGACCCAAATGACCGCCACTGGTAGATACTGTTTGCAAGTGTTTTTCTCTAATTTGACGGCAAATATCTTCTAGCTGACGAAGTGACAAACCGTGCAATTGATTAGGATGAGTTATTTCACTTAAATGCATACCACCAAGTTCCCAGAAATTCTGCGTTATCAATCGAATTATTTTACTTTGCCTAATTATTAAGCAAATATCAAGGAGATCACAATAATTTATTGTAAAGGAGTCAATTTTGTTAACTCACTTTCCTTGAGAGGATTAATTATAAAAAGCTTAATACTATTTGACCTCAAAATGTAAGGCTACTACCAAAGCTAAATATACTTATTAACTCAGTTAACTATAATAATCCTATTGAGGGTTGAATGCAGAACTTGATTAGATAAAGTTCATTTTTGACATTACTGCGAAATATAATTATGTACTAAAGCGTAATAATCACTTTTTTAGGATAAATTAAAAGAAGCTTTTTCATCACAGAAAGGACAATTGCCAGTATAATTCTTGTTTCTTCGTTAACTTGCGTCGATTTTTAGCAACCTAATAAATTAGTAGCCAATCTCAATAAACTTGGTAGATGAGTGTTTCTCAGACTTTAGTATCTCAATTATTGATTAACTTCCCTAATTGGCGACCACAGATGTATTTTAAATCTTCTCTTACTGCTCTTTCTCATGCCATGGAAGATAGAGTATTAGCAGATTCTGATGACCCTCTCGTAATTGCCAGCTTTCAGAAAGAGCGTTATTACCGTCAAGAAGCACACCGCTACAGTAGGATTGCAGCCAAAACCGATCAAGTCTATGTTCTCGCTGCTCCAGAAGCTGAGTTTCGCAATAGTTCTCAAGGTTACGAAACAATTGCTTTTAATGAACAAGATTCCTTAAATCATGAGTGGCATTTGATTGTCATTGGAAAACAATATAGTTGTTGTTTGATTTGTGGGGAAAAAAACAATGTCCCTCATACCAAACCTGCTAGTCTAGCGATGGAAGCTAGTCGAAGGTTTGAAGGAATTTGGACTTTTGATCCTCAAGTTACAGTTAAAGCCGCAGAACTTTTATTAAATAGGATTCTCACTTACCGACCAGAATTAGCTAAGAAAATTGAACAAGCTCGCCAAACACATTTTTTCAGTTCAATTCTCGGCGAAACAGGATCTAAAGAATCGCCTACTCTCGCTAGTAATAATCCCACGGATAATCCTGATCCTTTTGTCCAAAGACTAGTAAGTTATTTGCAAGCTAGCCAATACAAATTACTCAAAGCAAATAAATCTCTGGCGGCAAAGCAACAAAAAGAAAAGTTGATCAATTCTGTTACAGATTCAATTCGGCGATCGCTTAATACCGAAGAAATTTTACAAGTAGCTGTCCACGAACTAGGCGAAGGACTACAAGTATCTCGATGCATCGTCTATCAATGCCATGAAGATGATGAGATAACCACCATTAATCATGAATTTACTCAACCTGGCGTTACCTCTTTACAAGATACAACGTGGCAACTTAAAAATAACCCTTTGTTGGAACAGGTCATTAATAGCCATGAAACCATCGCTATTAATGACACCAAAGAAGATAAGCATCTAAATCAAAAAAAGAAATCGAAAAATACCAATAACCATGTCAATAATTTGATTGAAGAGTTTAAAATTTCTTCTTGGTTATTGGCTCCTGTTTTATATCAAGATCATCTCTTAGGAATGGTAGAACTACACCATTCCCAAGAACCGGCAAAAGTCTGGCAAGCAGAAGATATCGCTCTAGTTGATGCGATCGCCACTCAAATTGGAGTTGCTCTGATCCAAGCTGAGGCATACGCGAACCTTCAAGATCTCAATGAGCAATTAGAAGCTTTAGATCGAACCAGATCTAACCTAGTAGCAATTACAGGTCACGAATTGCGAACTCCTCTTTCCACAATTCAAGTTTGTTTAGAGAGCCTAGCAACCGAACCAGACATGCCACCCGAATTACGGCAAATTATGTTGAGTACGGCACTAGGAGATGCAGAGAGAATGCGTAACTTAGTTCAAGACTTTTTAACTCTTTCCAGACTCGAAAGTGGCAGAGTTGATTGGCATCCTGAAGCATTATCAATCTCTGAGTGCGTTGATCTAGCATTAAGTAATGTCAAAGCCCGCAGTTCCGAAGAAAAAATTCCCAAAATCAATAATCTAGTTCCCTCCAAATCCCCTTTAGTCAAAGCCGATGGAGAATGGTTAGTTGAAGTATTAGCCAAACTTTTAGACAATGCTTGCAAATTTACTAACGAAGACGGTCAAGTTAGTATCATTGTCAAAGTAGATAAATTTGATAAGCTCAAAGTTACAATTGCAGATACAGGCAAAGGAATTGAACCAGGTCGATTAGAAACAGTTTTTGATCGTTTTTATCAAGAAGAAGGCGCCCTTAGAAGAAGTTCTGGCGGTACTGGCTTAGGTTTAGCGATTTGTCGACAAATCGTCCAAGGTTGGGGAGGTCGCATTTGGGCAGAATCAGTAGGGAAAAATCAGGGAAGTAAATTTCATTTCACTATTCCTATGTTTGAGACTGCCTCCCCAGGATCAAGTAAAAAAACTGCTCTCAAATCATCTCAAACCAAGCAAAATAAATCTAAGTAGCTCCGATAATCAGCACTTCTATTAATTGTTAAGGTGTTAATTATTAAAGTGATGATGATGAACTATAACTAAGTTCTACTGACTAACTTTTAAGGTGTATTTACCTTTTCCACCTTGATCATAAGCATTAACAATGACACTGTAAGAACCATCATCCGGTAGAGTTATTTCGAGACGAGAGTTACTAGTTTCCTCATTGATATCATCATTTTTTTCAATAATGTTACCTTCTGGATCCATAACTGCCAGAAAGGTATCAAAATCTTGACTTTCTAAACTAATCGAGAAAGAGTCTCCAGCAGAACCCTCTAAAGGAAAAGAATCATAAAAACTACCATCATTAGGAACCACCTCATCGCCATCTTCTAAAATTCCCGATTCAACAATTTCAGCAACCTGAGCTGGTTTAACTGTATTGGCAGTAGCTACAACTTCAGTTTCTGGTTTAGTTTCTGGGCTTTTAGTCTCGGTAGCTGTTTTAGAAGGCTGATCTTGATCAGAAGTTGAAGCATTTTCGCCAGTTTTAGCTACTGAGTTTGCAGACGAATCTACTTCTTCTGTAGCAGGATTAGCCGCGATCGCTTGCTCAGAAACTGATGAAGATGACGATTCTGGTTGATTGGGGACAGAAGCTGGCGGAGTAACTTCTTCCTCTGACTTAGCTTGAGCATTAGTCTCTTGATTACTATTCCTAATCACTTCAGTCGGAGCCGATGGGGGAGCAGGCAAACTTGCTGAAGGAGGATTAGCAATTGCGGGAGATTTAGTTTCAATAATTTGTTCTGGCTCAGAACTTGGTTGACTACGAGCAACTTCTGAATTGACCGCACTAGAAGAGGACAAATTATCGCTAATCTTGTTTGTGGAATCGGGTTTAGAAGTGGGAGCAGAATTAGTTGCTACCTGCACGTCAGAATCTTGAATAATTTCTAGAGGCTTATTTTCATAAGCGATCGCGCAAACTTGTTGATAAATCTCCAGCTCCTGACAAGCAATTCCTGTATGTTGATAATCTTCTTGGAAAACAGCTAAACGATGTCTTCTGTCAGGAAAACCATCATCCACAACTAACTGCATAACAATTGCTTCGGGAGTTAACCTGTTATAGACAAAATTATTGGTATGGTGGTCTATTTTTTGCTGATCGATAATCGCTGCAACTTGCGCTTGAGCATTAGTAATTAAATCTTCATTGTCAGCCAGAGTAGGCAAAGGCTGCTGAGCACGAACAAAGGAGATCGCTTCATTTAAAGTTCTCAATCCCCGATTAGTTCTGAGTGAGCGTTCTCCTGGAAGATTCAAAATCATCCCCTGATAATGCTGTTTCTGGCTCTCTAGCCAATCCGCATAGGCCTGAGGATTAGTTCTCACTCGATTTAATTCGGCAATAATCTGTTTTTCTAAATTACGGCTTGGTGCCGACGATTCTTGGTCTGCTGAGTCTAAATTATTACCTTCCGCATCATTCGACTGTTCAGAACTAGCTTCGTGAATGTTTGTTTCTGATTGACTAGTTGATGGCTCAATCTCGCCACTAGCAATAACTGTGTGCTTTTCTCTATCATTAACATCATTGCCATTCTTAGAAAAACTCAGTTCTGACTTTGCTTGAATTAAATGCACTCCCGAAACTTGTTGCGCATTTGCAGAAGTAAGAAAACAAGATTCTCCTAAACCTACAAGCAAAAAGAAACAGGTCAGGGTAGAAAGTTTTCTAAAAATGTAGCTTAAACTCACTGACTTAAGTGCCAACATGATGATTTAGATAAAACCCAATTTTGCCTTAAATATACTGATTTTGGTTTTATTCGTGGTTAATTTTCTATAAGTTAATTAATAAGCAATATTTTGTTTAGTTAATAAAACTAAACAAAAGAAATTATCAGAATCAAATTCTAATAGAGAAAACTTCCAAAATTGCTAGATCTAAAAATTCTTAGCAGTGTGCCGAATAGTATCAAACTCATATCGCTGAGCATAATCGGCTTCTCCATACAAATTAAAAGTTACACAAGGCTCTTGACCTAGTGGCTCTACGCAATGAATTGCATCAGAAGTAAAACCCACAATATCTCCAGCAGCAAAGACTTTCTCTTCAGTTTTTTCCAGTTTGAAAGGATTATCTGGGCTTCTTTGCCAAAAAGTATTTTTTTCTTCGCCACTAATAATCGCTACTATTCCCCAAGAAGCATGATTATGGACTGGAGAAACGTTATTCGGATTCCAAGCAACGGTTTGCACTGTAATCGGATAATTAGGCTCTTCATAAATTGAGGTAATTGACCAACCAGTTTGAGAATTTGGCTGTGCATAATTTGTGTGCAACCAATCAGCACTAGTTAGTAACTGTCTTACAGCAGGAATAATGGCATTCAGCCGATCTTGATCATTAAGATCCATTCCTAAAATATTCTCTAAATCAGTAAGAAAACGATATAAACGATAAGGCTCTGCAAATTCTTGTTCAAAGTTGGGAAAATAGGGTTGGCATTCGCCCTGATTGTTAACTAGCCAATTTTCGCAGAATTGATTGTCATGCAAAAACTTCCGATAATCTGTGTTTAAAACTTTATCTTCCATAACTTCCTAACAATCTTAGATATCTAGATCAAATAAAGCGATCGCCAGTTTACCATAGGCGATCGCTTCAATTTCTAGAAGAGTTTATTCAAAAACAGTTGCACCAATTAAAGCTTTAGGATAATTGTCATCAGCTAAAGCAATATTACCCGAAATATCCTGAACCCATTGTTGCTGTACTTCTTTACTGTAATTTAGGTAAAGTTTACCATCAACAATTTTCCAAGCCTTTGGATCAGTAGAAACAACACTACCTTCACTCATAGCCTTGGCACAATAGCCACCATATTGAGGAGCATATTTTTGAGGGTTAGCTGCAAAAAGCGCCATGTTTCTTCTTTTAGAGAATCTCCAAGTAGCACCATTCCACTCATATTCATACTTACTTTTTCCTTTAACGGCTTTCCCTTTTCTAAAGTAAGCAACAGGATCAGTTCCTCTAATTGCCAATTGACTGGAAGATTCAATATAAACATTAGGCGCAGAAGCAGATTTACCAGCACATGGATTACCTGCGCATGGATTTCCAGCACAGGGATTACCTGCACATGGGTTACCCGCACATGGGTTTTTTCCAGCACATGGATTACTCCAGCGACCAGCACATGGGTTCTTTCCAGCACATGGGTTACCTGCGCATGGGTTACCTGCACATGGGTTTCCTGCGCATGGGTTTTTCCAACGACTAGCACATGGGTTTCCGGCACATGGATTTTTACCTGCACATGGGTTACCTGCACAAGGATTTCCGGCACATGGAGAAGCATGAGCAACATTAGATCTTTGAGAGGAAACTTCCATCAAATTGGGTGCAAACCCAACAAATCCCAAAGAAATAATTGAAGCCGTTGCAATGGTAGCAAAATGTTTGATTTTCATAATAATGATTTTTCTTTAAAGGCTTAGAGTCTAATAACAGTAAATGAGATAGATAATCACTTTAAAGAACTTATTGGTTGACAAGAATAGAACTAAGGTGACTATTTACCTGCGCAAGGATTACCTGCACATGGGTTTCCGGCGCAAGGATTTCCGGCACAAGGGTTACCTGCACATGGATTACCTGCGCAAGGGTTTCCGGCGCAAGGGTTACCTGCACATGGGTTTTTACCTGCACATGGATTAATCTCAACAGTCCCAGGCTGGTCAGGAGAGCCAGACGTATCACTAGCACAACCAACAAATCCTAAAGAGATAATCGAAACCGCTGCGATAGTAGCAATGTGTTTAACTTTCATAAGTAATTTAGTTTCCTTAATTTAGATAGAGTTTAGATAGAATTTGATGATACTAATAAAATAATTAGGATCTCGAGAATTCTACTAATCGAAAATTGTATCTTTCACTACCGGAATTTTACAACCGCAACCTCTATAAATTAACTATCTTGTTTATTATTAAAGGAATATTAGCTGAGGTTTTGCTGAGATATATCTTGATAACCAGTTAAAAAATAAGATGAATTTGCTTATAAATACGGAAGAAGAATCTCAGAAAACACTGCAATAGTTGAAGCGCATGTTCCTTGATAATCAAACAGATGAGATTAATAAAGCATTTCAACAAAGCAGTACAAATCTCAACTTCAAAGTTTTCCCAACAAAGTTAATAATTAATAACTCTAAACAAGTACGTCATAAATTCTGTGCAAAATAGTTGAATTTAACTACCCGTTAAAAAATATTGCATAAAATTAACCTCTCAAAGAAGCCAAAATAATATTTTCATTACTTCACAAACGCCATTCACTCAGACAAATTTATTCAAAAACTGTCGACTGCAATCAACCTTAATCATGGTTAGCAGCTAAAATTTACTGGTTTTCTCCTCAATTTAGTAAAAAAACAAAGCCGATTCTGGAAAAACTTACTTACTCTCAAATTCGAACTAGATCTACCCAAAATATTCTGGCTCATTGCCGGGTATCCATTTAATATTGCAACCAATACTAGGCTTTTGATTAGGGTCTATGAATTGATTATCTAAAGTTAAGGCGATCGCACTTCTTAAGTCTTTACCAGTTACAGGTAAGCCATTACTAGGACGGCTCTCATCTAATTGCCCACGGTATACCAATTTTTTCTCGCTATTAAACAAGAAAAAATCAGGTGTACAAGCAGCCGTATAAGCTTGACTCACTTCCTGAGTTTCGTCATAACAAACTGGAAACTCATATTTTAAAGTTTGTGCCATCTCTTTGAGCTTGGCAGGAGAATCAAGAGGATATTTGGCAACATCATTAGCGCTGATAGCAATAATGCCCAAGGACTGGTCAGCAAAATCTGTTTGAATTCTAAAAAACTCGTCTTGAACATGTTTCACAAACGGACAGTGACAACACATGAAAATCACTAATAAAGCCTGGCGATCGCTAAAATCAGCTAAGCTCACCAAATTGCCACTAACTACATCAGGCAAACTAAAATCTGGAGCTTGCGTTCCTAATGCCAACATAGTTGAAGGAGTCAAAACCATAAATTTTGTTTCTCTAGAATTGATGAATTAATTTCAAATTAATTCATCAATAACTCAGACGCCCCAATCACCAGCTAAAAATTAAGCTTTGCCAAGCAAATCTCAAGAATTCACCAAGTTCTCAAAATTTATGGTGTTTAAAGATTGTTAGTTTTTTATAATTGAGCAAGTACAGCAATTACAAATCCAACAACTACAACATCGTTTTTTAGTTATGGCATCTCCATCTAATGAGGATCTAGACTCGTTGTTACAAGGTTTCAAAGATAAATATCAAGAATCGCAACCAACACCAAGCCCAGTGTCCAATCATCAAAATGCTGACGAAGTA
>CALKUU010000080.1 GCA_937996665.1 uncultured Xenococcaceae cyanobacterium
CCAAACTGAATCGGAAACTCAGGTTTATGAGGTTCCCAACCCACATCAAAACCCATCGCCCAAGCCTTCTCCCTCGCAGCCCGAAAAGCCTTAAAACTATTCGGTCTTACAATAAAAGCCAAATAACTATCTTTAGGGTCAAAGCTTTTCAAAGCCTCCTCATAGCTAGACTCCGATGCCTCAAACTCATCAACCGTCTCCCCCAACTTGTTAGGAATCGGTTGATAGCGAAAAGAAAAAGTCCGCGCATCAACCATCTCAACATCATAAAACTCAGTCTGAGTCGTAAAATTAGTCAACCGTCTAGCCCGATTGGTAATACAAGACTTATAAAAATTTAGCCCCGCTACATAGTCCGCAGAACCGACACTATCAAACTCTGGTCGATTGCAATTAGGCAAACTACCAATTACCAACTCAATCTCATCCCCTACTTTCTCATCATCGATATGACTAACCCGATTATCGCGAACCTCAAAAAAGCGAGGAGTTCTTTCCTTGCCAGGCTCCTCTGCAACCACCAAAGGAGTCTTAATTATCGAATCTGCTTCCGAGGCAATCAAACTCACAAACAGACTAATAAACATCAATACCCCGACGGTATTAGTCAAAATATCCAAGAAAGAATCTAAGTTTTGATCAGGAGTTCTAATTGTCCTCCGTTGACGATTTCTCATAGTTAAATTGTTAAATTAATATTGATTAAATTAGGGTCGTTCTAATAACTGATTTGATAGCTTTTTTAGTAGATTGGGTCTTAATTTGGTGCTGATTCTACTGGTTCTTGATTTGTAGATTTTGGTGTTGTCTCTCCAGATTTTTCATCTCCATCTTCACCAACCTTTAACGTCCACCCCGCATCAATCGGTTCATAACCAATATCGATTAGGGATAGTTCCGCTTTTTTGAGTTCGATGTTTTCTTGCTCAATAATTTGACGAACCCGATTAAAGACATCGATCGCATTAGGACGAAGGGTCATAATAATGTATTCACTATCCCGATTTGCCTTAACCTCTTCAATAAAACTTCTGAGGGCAGAATTTGGCTCATCAATATCAGGGATAGGAACAGATATTTCCCCAGGATATAAAATCAAACCCGTCGAGCGACACTCAATATAACGAGGACTTTTGGCTGCATTCGAGCCATTCTCTCCATCTTTTGCCACAATTATCACTTCCTGTTTGCTTAGGGCTTGAGTTGTCAGCACGATAATCAATAAAATTAGCGTACCAATCGTGCAAGCCAAAATCGAAAGAAAAGGAAATAGTTCGACTTGAGTATGTTGTTTGGCAATTCTTTGTCGACGCATATGGGGCTAAATTACTTGTAACTAAATTATTGGGAATCTTATTTTTGAGTTCTAAATTTTCAGATTCAAAATTTCTAACTTTAGAGATCAAGAGAACTAAGAAAAAAAGAGCTAAAGGTTAAAAACCAAAAGCAAAAAACTCTTAGATTTTTTTTAATCCCAACTTTTCAAGATCCTAGCTTTTTCAAAACCGAGTTGGGAGAAATTCGACCAGAGAAGATCTCAAGACCCTAATCCGACTAATCAAATTTCTCACAGAAACGGATTACCACTAAAACAGCAGCTACATAGAGCCGTTAGCATTATCTTGCTCAACCAGAGTAATTTTGCGAGGCTTATTCAAGTTAGTTAACACTGGTTTCAGCTCAGCAAGATTTCCACTGAGGTCGTCTAAAACAGTAGAAAGTTTAGCGGTTTTCTCTAGGGAACGAACAGTATCATCCAAGCTAGACTGCCATTTTTTAAAGTCATTAAGCTTATTGGCACTAACTTCCAAAGTAGTGATTCTTCCTTCTAATAAACTAGCTGCCTGTTCCAACTGATCAGTAATCTGTCGTGCTTGTAAGCTCAAGCCATCTGAGAAATTACTATTGTTAGATTGAATATCGCTAACTAAGGCTCTGATCGTGCCTAATGTTTCTTGAGAAATCTGTTTTTGCTCAGTAAAAAACTGTAAGAAATCTCGCCGATCTTGATCTGCCGATCGCCTTACTTCATCTACCTGATTAATCACGTTTGAACTAACATCCTGAACCTGACTAATGACGCTTGAGTTAATATCCTTAACTTTGCTAATCTCGGCTAAAAATCCTTGTGATAGAGACTTGGCAGCCTGTTGAGCATAGTCTTGAGCTGGTTCAACCAATGCTTGAGGGTCGGGGAAATGCTCGTCGATCGCCCCTTTAACTGCTTGGTTAATTGCTTCATTACTCATGCCCGCACTTTTATCTTTGAGACGAGGCAATAGTTTGTCGTTGATAAAAATATCAATCCCTAACAGAAGTCTAGATTCGTAACGCTCCACTAAGACCAAAGGAATCATTACTACCACACTGAGGAAAAGAGCCAGCAAAGTCGTATCAAAAGCGACTGCTAGACCAGTAGTAACACCCCCGATGCCTTCCTTGATTTGTTCAACATCTCCTGCTGTGCCCAAAACTCCCGAAAAGTTGTTAACCGCCTGACTAATCCCAACTACCGTACCGATAAATCCGAGTAAAGGAATTGCCCAGACCAAAATTCGAGGCACAGAAAAAGACGACTCAGAAGCACTTTGGTAAAAGGAAGAATCATCTAGAGCAAACTCATTGGCAGTATCGCGATCTTCCGATTTGATATAAGACTTCAAGACCCTGCTACAGCGCTTCGCGACTAGACTTCCTTCGGCAGCAAGTCGTTCTTGTAAGTAAACAACTTCTGGCGCTTTAGGCTGTTTAAGCGGAATATGGTCAGCTATCCAAATTTTGTTGAGAGCACGATATTCTGGATTCAACAAAACAAGTTTTAAAATCGTGGTTGCCACCACAATTGAGGAAAGAATTATAACTAGATACTGAGTAAAGCCTCTGTCATAGAGTAGTGTACCAATAAAGGTTTCCCGAAAAGGAATCAAAAGCAGATAAATCCCTACAGAAATCGCCGCCGCGATCGCCATCACGACAAGAATATTGACCTCCAATTCTTGACGCTTAGACTCTCGGGAACGAGATTTTGATCTTGATTTTGATTTATTCATTTGCCTTGTAATTACGATAATTGAGAGTTCGCTAGATAAATACTCTTAACTTGGATATATATAGTGATTTTATTGAGCAACAAGCATTATTAAATTATTAAGGGAAAACCCAATCTTGAAGCATATCTTGTTACTAGACAACTACTAATTGATTAAGTTTTTTATTATGGACAACTAACTGATTGTTGTATAAATTTACATGAATTGACTATTGCATGATAACTGATAAAGATAGAATGTTTAACCAGTTTAGAATAGACAAGCAGTAAGTATTTGCTGATGAACGATTATTGACGAAGAACGGAAAATTGCCCTGTTCTCAGTTAAATCGAATCTCTATTTCAAGCTGATTTATTTGATTATGAACTTGTTTGATAACGACTTATTTTTACCGATATTTAAATATATGGATATAGGTAATTTCTTGGGATTATCAGTAATAACCACAAAAAAATAAATAAGTATCTAGTAAATTCTTGCAATTAATATGGCAATAGTCAAAAAAGTGGAGCGAGTTGTGTGATGGTTAATCAAAATTGCAGCAGATCAAAAAGGAAAAAACTATCCGCTGTTTTACTTCCACTTATTTTTTGTCTTTTAAGCTTATTAAGCGGTTGCGTTAATTATGAGGTCGGAATTAATTTTAATAATCCTCAAAATGGCAATATTGTTCAGCATATTCAAATTAGTAAGCAACTCCAAAAACTCGATCACGCAGATGTCAAAAAATGGTTAAACCAAATTGAGTCGCGATCGCATCAGTTACAGGGCAAAGTAAAAAAAATCAATAGTGATGAGCTACTCGTTACTATTCCCTTTAAAAACGGGCAAGAATTAAATACCAAGTTTAGTCAACTATTTCATCACGAGAATTTTGCCATCACAGCCGAAGATGCTGCCGAAAATCCTAATTTACAAAACTTCGATTCCCAAATTAGTCTCCAGCAAAATAACTTTCTGTTCCTCGAAAGAAACAGCTTCGATTTAACAATCGATTTACGAGCATTAGAATCTTTAGCCAGCCATGGCAAAATTGCGATCGCTCCAGAAAATTTAGCGAACCTACAATTTCAACTGAATACACCTTGGCTGGCATATCCTATTTCCCCAGAAGACAGCCTCAAACCCTTGGCAAAGTCGGCAACTAAACCAAAACAATTAGCTTGGCATTTACAACCAGGCGAAATTAACCATATTCAAGCCGTATTTTGGTTGCCTAGCCCGATTGGGATTGGCGCATTGGTTATTACCCTACTAATGCTTGCTGGTTTCTATCTGAAATATCGTCGTTTACCAGGAACGGCTTCTTAAGGTTGCTTTTTCTAGATCTCTTAAGCTTGGCTAAGCAATTATCTTATTGCCAAGCTAGCCAAAAACATGATATACCTATTCATGCAGAATGCGAGAGATGATTTCGCACTAGCAACTTAAGGACGTATAGCTCAGTTGGTTAGAGTACATCGTTGACATCGATGGGGTCACTGGTTCGAATCCAGTTACGTCCATATAGAGTTGATTTGAGATCTCTAAGAAGGTTGTGTGATTTAAAGCATAACTTTGCCGCTTTGGAAGCCTTATGCTTTAAATTAATTATGGAAAACTTATGCTTTAATACGTATTTGAAGTTTTCAGACATAGTTTATTCTTATTAATCTAGCCTAACAATTTAAGGACTCTTTTTCTCAGATACTCTCACACCTTCTTATATCTAAAATAACCTTGCTGAGAAATTAGTTTCTATACTTTAGACTCGCTTGGGTATTTATGGCATTTCCGTTTTGGCAGTATTATGATTCCGCTAAAGACATGGTAATAAAGTACTAGAATTTATGACTTAGAGCATTGCGAATCGAAATTAAAAGTAGGATTCAGATAGATATGTACTTAAGTAAAAATTGGTTTAAAGTTGCTCTAACTTTTGGATAGCGTAAGTATCCTGGTTGCTTGATTAATTTTGATACACGAGCTTCAGTTGGATATTCTCCAGATTGATAAATTTTTGTTATGGCTAGCTCTATTTCAAGACAGCATCTGTCGATTTGTAGATCTTTGGCTTCCTTTTGATAAGAACGATATCGAGCAGAGATAGCTTTACATTGTAGAGGAAAGTTTCTATAAAGAGTTCTCAACGATATATCTAAATCTTTTGCGACTTCTCTCATTGGTAAAAATGGCTTCTTTTGATCTTCGAGAATTTTTAGAAGCTCTTTTTCTATGTTTTTTCGGTCTAAGCTTTTTGGAGATTTCCGTTTTTTCCCTTTCGGCTTAATTAATTTTGTAGAGTCTACTTTTATCGACCTAGAAACTATTTGTTTCCCATTTATAAAATCTACTGGACTTAAGTTCAGTGAATAACAAATTTTCAAAAAACTCCTTAATTCTGGCATATTCTGGTTGTGGTACCATGACCAGACTGTATTCTTTGAAAAACCAAGTTTTTTTGCAAATGCACTTATATTGTCGTCAAAAAGAACTTGAATAATTTCATGTATTATTTCACATACATTATTTGCAAAAACCTTATCACATAAAAGTAATTCACCAAGTTTTTCATTGTTCCAAAGTTGTTTCTTGAATTCAAGATAATTAAGTTTGGAAGATAAACTTATCGACTTGCCTAGCCAAGATTCACAGTTTGGGCAATACCCAACTCTAATTTTACCTTTTAGCCAAGGCATCAATTTATGACAATTTGGACATTTATCTTGCAAACACTGGTGATGAAAATGACAAATGCTTGTATCGGCTAACGACCAAAGTAAAGGCTCATATAAAATTTTTCCAGATAGCATCCATTCTTCAAAACAAACAGGACACCAGCATTTATTTTTCTTTAATAGTTTTCTTGATGGAAAAATAGAAGAATATCTACCCAAGGTAAGTAACGCTAGATTATTCACCTTTGTCAAATTACTAAGTAATCTGGTGAATTCACTAGAAATTTCTCCGTAACCGTTAATGAATCCAGATTTCTTGAAAAATGTTCCAATATCTCTGCTTGAGGAATGTTTAATAAAACTAAATTTTAACTCTGGGGCAATAATTCTTGTTATTAAAGAATTAGGGGTTAAGCAATGTGCTTCCGCCAACCTTGAAATATAACTGGTCAAACTCTCTACGTATGGAGTGTTAATGCCAATTGGTTCTAGGGAATAAAGACGACTTCGGGGAGGAATTGCAATTGATTTGAGATTGCAGGAGTCGTAAACTTGCAAGTCTTCATTGAGCATTGGGTTTCACTCCAACAGAATCTCGTTTCGGCTTTCTCTGTCCTACTCGACGAGTGCCCTTCTTTTTAGGCTTCGGTGAAGCTTCATTAGTCTCTTCAGTTAAGTCTTGGTCTAATCCCATGGCTTTTCTTAGGTTAGAAATATCTTCCTCGGTTTCTTCCAGTTGAATTTCTCCTTCCTCAATTTCTTGCAACATTTTTTTGCATTGAGAAACTGACCAAGCCCTTCTTTTGAGATGTCGATCAGTAATAGTTTCTGCTTTTTCTTCCAAAGCATCTCTCAGAGATCTAGTAAGCCAATTTTTGAGAATACCGACACAACCGAGACTTCTCTCGTAAAAATAATCCCAACGACTGACTAAATCTGGTTCTTGTTCCAAGGGAAGATGCTTCTGAAAAGTAAATAAGATGCTTTTAAATGCCTTTAAGTCCGGAGAATTATTTGGTTTATATCGTGAAAAATGAATTTCAATATTTCTTCGACTTAATTGTGCACTGAGATCTCGAAAATCCAACAATTCGTATGTACCGAATAATCCATGAAGTACTCCAGTCATATTAGCCAGAGATTTCAGACAATCCATTTGAGTTTGTAATTTTTGACCGCTCGACATCTTGCCTAAATGTTGGGCTTCATCAACAAAGAAAATATCAGGACGACGATGATAAAGGGCTTTTTCAAGTGCTTGGCGTAATTTGGATGTAGGAGTAGATTGCTTGATCATTACGACACCTTGGTCGTTACGACTAATACCAGGTATGTCGTAGTCAAAAGCAATTTTATGCTCAATTAAAGGCTCTTCCAAAGCCATCAAACCACGTTCATAGTAGTCTTTCCAATTAAAACTTCCTGATTCGGGAGCTACTGCTTCTACCCCAACTACAGGCATCTTTCCTCTATTTTTTTCTAATTGAGGAAGAGCCTCTTCAATTAGCTTTTGCTCTATTTTTAATCTCAGAGTGGTTTTACCAACCCCAGTCGGCCCATACACAGCAATTAATGATGCTCCGTCTGGCTTACGTATAGAATCCATTACCAATTTGAATACTTGTTGCAGCTTAGGATGATTAACTTTGTAATCCTCGAAATAAGCAACTCTTTCTGAGATTGACTTCTCCAGTAAATAAGCTGGAAACTTTGGTTGTTTCATGATGCTTAAAACTCCTCATATACTTCTAGTTCATCGAAATCAAGATCTGTTTCAGTTTCCTCTTCGGTAGGCTCTGGTTGTTGGATGTTTTCTAATGGTGACTTGGAGAGTGCAACTTCTTGCTTATTACTTGCCTCTATTTTGTTTTGATACTGAGTTATGGGCGTAACCTTTCCTTCGACCATTTGCAAAACTTGTTTGGTTTCAAAATCACGAGTTCGTTGCGAAAGTAAAGCTTCTTGAGTTTCTGCTGAGGCAATAAAATCAGCTAGTTTTTTGGCAGAAACTTTCTTGGTTTTGGTGTGATTCTGACCGCGCTTTCTGATTTCACTACTGGCTAGTTTTAACTCCTTCTCTGTATGACCTTTGAAAACACTATAGTGTTGAGAGATGCACTCTACCCATTGACCTTTGACATAGGCATAGGCAATTCCAATATTGAATGGGTCATAGCGAACATGAACTTGAGTTTTTTCAACTTCTGGGTTGCGAAATCGATCTGACCAATAGTTGATGTAGTTAACTTTGACTCCATCCCCTGGTTGAACTTTTGCAGTCCCTTTTTGCGTTGTTGGTAGAGTTAACATACAAAAATCCTTATTGTAGGGAATCATCTTATGAGAGCGATCGCCTCCTTGTAATATTCCTTGAGTAAAAGCATCTCTGGGAGTTTGATGAAGTGCTGGATGAGCTAGCTCGTCGTAGATTTCGTAAGCCCAGTGACAGAGGTAATCATAGAGAAAAGCCAAAGTCCAAACGGCATTATTCTTGGGATTGACTGATTTCGTTACCTGTCTTACGTTCCTAGTAATTTGGGTATTTCCTTGAAGATTGTGGATAAATTGCTTATTAGACGTACCAAAAAGACGTTCACAAACCGAGCCGAATCTGGCTTGTGCTGGTGGTCTTTGTTTTTTAGTGATCTCAAAAGCAGCTAGTAAAGTCTCAAAATAGGTGCTGTGAAATTCTGCTCCGTTATCTACCACAATAATTTGCGGTAAACGCCCATGATTCTTAACGCAGACCCTGATTGCCATCAGACAAGAACGATAGGAAGGAGGATCGAAGGTCAAATATACAGCTAGCATTCTGCGTGAATAGGCATCACTGAAAAAAGTAGCCCAAGGACGACCCATGTTTTGACCTGTCTTGGAATCAACTAATTCGATATCTAGTTCTGTATGGTCAATGTGTCCAATTTCAAAGGGTCGATCGCCATGACGAGGAGTAGTTCTAGTTAATTCCCAGTAAAATTCTTTATGCTGATAAGCCGCACGACGACCTTGACGTTTCTTCGTTTGCATATATTTAGAACGTTTTTTAACTTGAGTTGTGAAAGTCATATAACTGGGTGTGAATACTCCTTCCCGCTCGCAAAGGTGAACCAATGAACGATAAGAAGCAAGCATATTTTTCTGCTTATAGGTTTCATAATCTTCTGCAATAACTTTTTCGATCAATTCAATAGTCTGTTGTGGCAACTTTTTAGAGCGATTCCCTTTACTTTGTCGATGGGATAAAAGACCTACTAAACCACAGCCATGACTTTTTTGCGCTTCTAAATATTTCTTTTTCCATTCGCGAATAGTCCGAGCAGAGACAAACTCATTTTCTGGAGATAAACCTTCTAGATATGGCTTTAAGATTTCATGGCGACGCAAAGCTTCTTCTTGATCTTTTAAACTAGCTTTTTGGAACTTCTGCCATGCCTCTTCTCTGATACTGGAAGTATCAATGGTTTTAACACCGACAATTTTGCCTTGGCGAACCAGGTTTTCAAACATCGATCTTTTAATGGATGTAGACCTTTCGCTTTCGTCAACAAGGGTAATTTCTGTCGCTCCTGAATGGAGAATTCTTTGCCCTATACCATCCCACAAAATCAAACTGTCTTTTACTAGATCTACAACAGGAAAAGTAGTGGGGTAAGTCTTAGGTTCTTCTGTTTTTACTAACTCATAAACTTTAGCTGTATTTTGATCGCGAAATACTCTGGTTCTTAGTGGCTCTGCCAGTAAGCAGGATTCTAAATCGACATATATATCTTTATTGGCGATCGCAAAATAAATATCATCGGCTTTAAAGCCATCTGCCAATTCTAAAACTTCAGCAAGAGTAATTCCTGCTTGTTCGGAGACAATTCTAATGAGGCAATTTTTTGCTGATGCTTCAATTTCAAGGGATTTTGCCCGATAGTAATCTTCAAGAAAAAGAAAATTTCGCTGAAGAGTCCAGTTAAATTCTTGGTCAGAACAAACTGCATAACCTAGTCCGAATTGGGCTGCATATTCTTCACCAGGAGGACATCGCCAATTGCCCTCGTTATCGCGACAGAAACGATTAGAATTTTTCTTTTCTAACTTTTCCAGCTCTTTTTCTGTTTTACACTCAATCCAGCTCGCTCCATCTTTCGCTAGAACAAAAAAATCTGGGGTGTGCATTACTCCAAGTTTTTTGCCATTTTTCCCTTGGTAATTAAGCTTAATTGGTGGTGGCTGATCGTAATATTCGAGAACATTCTTATCTTGTTCAAGCTCATAAATTTTAGGGGCTTCAACACGATGAGACTCGAACTGAATGGTTTTTCCCATTTTCTGACTGGGATATCTGCCACAGACATTACCTCTTCTCCCCGCAACTAGGCGAGATGGTTCGGATGAACGTATATTGGCGATTAGCTTCTGAGTTTTGTCAGAGACTTCTAAAGCATCGCACCAATTCTGAAATTCTCTCTCGGACAACATTTAGCTTCGTACTTTTAATGAGTACAGGTCAAGAACATTACTATTGTGTATAGTACACTCCATTGGACATTATCAAACAGATAAATATCAATTTTTAAAATTTGTTAGGCAAATAGGAGAAATAATAAGCGTAATAAGAACTGTTATGCAGATTGGTATTAGACTAAATAAACTCTCACTATTACTTCCATAGCAATGTCTAAAGGCAAAAGAACTTCTAAGGGATACCCAGAACTCTACGATGAAGTAAAAAAGAGAGTAAATCTGTCTTTGACCCCAACCGCGATCGCTGGTCTGGATGAATTAGCTCAAGAATTAGATCTTTCTCGCTCGGAATTTGTAGAGCAAGTTGGCAGAGGTCTTATCCCTCTAGCAAAACAAAAAAGCCTATCAGAAGAGTTTGCATTTTCGCCTATTCGGTTCTTGTCTTTAGCCCAATGCGATCGCCTTCCTGAAAAGATGGGGGTATTTCTGGTAACGAATTATGCTCAATTTGCCTACGTTGGGTCTAGTAGTAATCTCTATAAAAGATTTCAGGAGATTGATTTTTTAAATGGTCATAACAAGTCGGAGACTGAAATAATGTGGATCGAGTGCGATCGCCCTAATGTTATTCCCAAAATTGAGCAACAACTAATAACTCAATTTAACTATCTCTCAATCGTAGATAATACCAGTAGCGGATCTTTAAATTGGAATAGGGTAGAAGAGCAATAGGGAAGAGAGTTAGAAATTCCTCGGCACCTCACATACAATTCGAAAACCGATATCCTCTTGCTTGATACATTAGAATATCGCCCAAAGTTCCACTAAACTTCTCTGAGAAACCACTCCGTCTTTTTTTTGCGCTGTTGGTAATCATACGCCCGATTATTCCAGAGATGCTTTTTTGAACCTCGGAAATTATTCCTTTCTCAGAACCACCAAGCTCTACCACAATTTGATTAACAATGCGATCTCGTAATTCCCCATCAAGAGAGATAGCCAAAGAACTAGACTTTTCCTCCGCCAAAATATAACTTTGAGCTACTAGCGCCCTGGCGATCGCTGTTCTATATTCACCTAAAGGTTCCTCAGCTGAGTCAACAGCATTTTGAAAATCGGGTTCGTTGACAATGAGAGTTTGTCATTGAGAGAAAAACTCCCCAATTTCAGTGCGATCGAGCATTTCTTGCAGTTCTGGTGAAGGATTGAAAGCTCTAACACGGTTATCTAATTCATTATCAGGCGGCGCTCCAAAAGACACCTCCTTTTCTCCTGTACGTATCGCCAAAATCTGTAATTCTATAAGTGGAACTTGATATAGCAATTCCCACAAACCCAAGAAATATTCTTCTTCGCTTAAATCTACATTTAAAGCCTTATTCTCATTTACTACTGGAATAGACTGTCCACCAGCATTTAATGTCGATCCACAAGAGCCACCCCAATAACATTTATGAAAACTAAGATTTTTATTCCTTGCTCTCAAACTGTTAACAATCTTGTTAAAAGTTTTACTACAACCTGGTTCTCTCACGCCAGTGCCATGAACAAAAACGATATCAAATTTTATAACAACAAATTACTTATATATATTAAAAATGATTTTTTTGTATTTAGTTAACATTATTGAATCACGCTTTTTAAATGATTGTTAACTATGCTTTAAATATTAATTCTTTTTTAACTGTTCATTAATCGCTTAAAACAGATATTAGGATCAATTTCAATTGATTAAAGTAAAAATTTAGTTTGAAATCAGAAAAAACTGAAGCAATTTATTAATAAATGATTGATCCTTCTTATGCAGACGTTGTATTTCCCTTCAAAGGTAGATTATTGCCCTTAGATAACGGCTATCTCATCTACTCAGCTCTATCTCGCCTCTGTCCCTATATCCACGAAAGTCACGATATAGGAATTCATCCCATTGCGGGGAAACCAAACCGCTATAAGCAGCTCAAACTAACCAAACAATCCAAACTTAAAATCAGAATTCCTTTAGCTAAAATCCCCTCCATTTATCAATTTTTAGTAGATCAAACATTAAAAATCGGCGAAAGCCAATTTTACATTGGTATTCCCGAATATCGACCTTTAATTTCTGCGAGTAGTCTTTATTCACGTCTAGTAACTATTCGACGGCGTACCGAGCCACAAGAATTTCTGAAAGTAGCACAACGTCAGTTAGATGAATTAGGCATCAACGGAAAACTCAATCTTCTAAAAAAGAAAAACGGAGAATTGCAATGTCGAAATATGCAAATCAGGAAAAGCCAAGGAAATTCAAGCAATAGAGGATACGGAGTGGAAGTTACTGACTTGTCAGAACCAGACTCTTTAACCCTGCAACGCAAAGGTATTGGCGGCAGGAGAAAAATGATGTGTGGCGTATTCGTACCCTCTTGGAAAAATCAAGCTCAAGCTCAAGCTAATGATAATAACTAGCAGACCAAAATTAGCTCTCAATCTCTATGCTGCTGATACTACTACTATTCATAGAGCAGGGATGACAGGACTATGGATGAGTTTGTACAAGCTAGAGCAAAAATACCCTAATCCCAGCCAGCGACCAGGTAATTTAACTTGGAATTTAAGTAACACTGAGATTGCTATAAATTGGCAGGGACAAGATTTACCCGTCATAGACTGGCTACTCAAAAATTCTTTTCTGATTAACAAAGAGGGATTAATTAACTTTGTTGGACTCCAATCTTTGAATCTTGTCAATCAAATCCATACCCATAAAGCTATTCACGATACTTTCCTCAGACACAATAAGTTTTACAAAAAAGACCAAGAGCGTTCAGAAATTATCAACATCCAAGATAAGAACATCAATCTCAATTACCGAGCTTTATCTTGGTACATCCATCAAACTTTTGCCGAAACTCTCTGCGATGAATCTGGAAATCTCATCGACGACTACATCCAAATTGTTAGCTGGCTTTACCCAGGGGCAACAGTTCGTCACGCTAAATTAGAAAAAGTAACGAAAATAGAAGAAAGAACCGAATACGCCCTAGC
>CALKUU010000081.1 GCA_937996665.1 uncultured Xenococcaceae cyanobacterium
TAATTGCCAGTAATCCAATCTTGGATAAACCTGTAGATAAGCCAAAAATTAAGCAGCCTGTAATTAATAATAAGTCTGTAATTAAATCGACGGCTGAATTACCATTGGAAAGCCCAGAGGAGATTGAAGAAATTGGGGAAATAGCTAAAGATTCCCAGAAGATAGATCTTGAAAAGGTAACTAGAGAAAAGATAGCTAGTCGACCTAATAAAGCAAAACAGCTTGAAGAGTTAACCCAAACTGAACCAAAGCAGATTGAGGCAACTCCATCAGAATTAGAGCCTGAACAGGAGTTACTTGCTTCCGAGCCAGAAGAAGAACTTGAGCTGGAGGGCGATCGCTTTTCGGAATCAGAAGAGGAATCTGAGGAGTCTTTAGTTGCGGTTGAAGAAGAACCACAACCGATTACCAAGTTAACTTCCGAGCAAAATCTGATCGTCGCTCTTGGCAAAAAAACAGATAATTTGGCAGAGCATTACAACGATGATTTGATTGTGGCAATTAATCCTGATTTCGCGACCAGTATTGTGAGTGTTACTTTGAGCGATGACTGGTATCAGTTGGTAGAGAATCGTCAAGATCGCTTATTGGGTGATATGTTTAGGCGATCGCAACAGCTAGAATTCGATAAGTTAATGATCACCGACAGCGATGATAATTTAATTGCTCGCAGCCCTGTAATTGGCAAAGAAATGGTTGTTTTTCGTCGTACTATCTAGATATTGTGGATGTCAGATGTGGCGATCTTGCCATACTTTAACTAAGCAAAATTGTCAGCATTCCCACTATATAATCGGTTAATTCCTTGTCGAGAATGACACCCGTAGTTTTCCACCAGCGATCGCTTAGGTCTAAATTCCGTACCTGCTCCGTATCAACTGAGCCTGTAATTGAAATATTCTCTGGCAATTGCACTAAGGTTTTAATTTGGGGCTTGATCGTATTAGTTATCGGCAAAACAATAACCATTTTGCGTCGATGATTGAACTTGGTATTACTAATAACTAAGCATGGTCTAGCTTTTCCCTGTTGCTCCCTACCTGAAGTTGGATTGAGGTTGATTCTGATAATCTCTCCTCTTTGGACGCTCAAATTAGCTCTCTCCCCTGGGGTTCAGATTGAAGGAAATCCTGTAAGTCTTCTGGATGTCTGTAATCTTCGGGAATACTATCTAAGATTTCATCTAGAGTTGGCAGGGTTTTATCTTGTTCTACAACTAGGCGATCTCCTTCTGTGCTTACCAGAATATTGGTATTGGCTTCTAGTTTAAGATCGTTAACGATAGAGCTAGGAACGATTAAACCCAAGCTATTGCCCCATCTTCTAATGTGACCTTTAATTTTCATAAGTTATACATAATATAATTAGATTTAGTATAACAAAAGGGTTTAGGTGTTTTTTGCGATCGCAACAATTGGAATTCGATAAATTGATGATTACCGACAGTGATGATAATTTAATTGCCCGTAGCCCAGTAATTGGCAAAGAAATGGTTGTTTTTCGCCGTACTAGCTAAATGTAAATTAATCAGACGAGATTCTCATTTAGGAATAGAATTAATTATTTCAGGAATGATAATTGGCTCAACTTCCTCAGATAAAGAAGTAAGGGGAGGATCGATCATTGAACCATTGCCCACAACCAAAATCACTGTTTCCTCAGGTTTGAGGTACTTTTGAGCAACTCTTTGAATATCCTTAACCGTGGTTTTTGTAACCTCTTTTTGGTACTGGAAAATAAAATCTTCGGGATAGCCAAAATATTCGTAGCGCATCAATCTAGACAAGGTTTGACTAGGATTTTGAAAATTAAAGACAAAAGAATTTAAGATTGATTCCTTGGCAGAATTTAGTTCTTGCTCGGCTACTGGCTTAGCCTGAATTTCATCGATTTCAGCTAAAATCGCTTTGATAAAAGGAACTGTTGCTTCTGTTTGAGTTTGTCCCCCGGCGCTAAACTTGCCAGGATAGTCAAAATTGGGGTTCCAGACGCCATAAACGCTATAAGCTAAACCTTGGCGCGATCGCACTTCGTTAAAAAGCCGACCGCCAAAACCATTGAGCAAACCATTCATCACACTCAGGGCTGGATAATCTGGATTTTTTAAGGTGTCGCTGAGATGACCCATTAAAACGCTGCTTTGAGTTAAATCGGGTTTATTAATTAGGTAAACACCACCAGTAATTGCCTGTTTGGCTTCAGGAATTGGCGCGATCGCTGTTGGAGTAGCAACTTGCCAATCAGCAAATAGCTCCTCGACTTTGGCTTTCATTTCTTTGGTATCAAAGTCGCCGACAATTCCTAAAATAACGCTTTCGGGGCGAACATATTGCTGGTAAAAATCAACTATGTCTTGACGATTAATATTCGCTAAGGTCTCTACTTCTAGGGTGCGACCATAGGGGCTAGTTTTACCATAGACCAATTTATTAAACTCGCGATCGGCAATTTCTTGAGGGTCGTCGTTGCGTCTAGCTAAACCACCTTGGCGTTGTTTTTTTGCTAAAGCTAATCTTTGCGGATCGAAAACTGGTTCTTGCAGAACTTCAGCAAATAGACCAAAAACAGGATCAATATCTTCAGTGAGGCTACTAAAGCTAGCACTACCAGTAGTCTTGCCAATTCCCGCTTCAATGCTGGCTGCCTTCTGCTCCAAAATTGAATTAATTTCTTTAGTCGGATGGGATTTAGTCCCGCCATCACGCATTAAAGAGCCAGTTAGGCTTGCTAGTCCAGTTTTCTCTCCAGGTTCAAACCGAGAACCAGTACGAATAATCGCCGTGCCACTAATTAGCGGTAAATCCCGATCTTCAACCAAGTAAACCACCATCCCGTTATCTAACTGATAGCGAGTGTATTCAGGAATGGCAATTTCGGGGAGTGGGGGAAATTCTAACTCGTTATAGTGTTTTGGAGTTGCTGCGATCGCGGGAAGCCCTAAACCCAAGAAGAGAACAAGAGAAATAACAAATATCCTGAATCTCTTGACTGGAAATCTTTTGAGCTTGGGAAGGCAAAACTTGTTTAGCATCTAATTAAGGGGATATCTCTAGCAAGATTACTGTTACTTGACTGGTAGTTGACTTCAATTTAGCAAAATGTACAGTATTGGGGATGGTTTGCCATCCCCAATACTGTTTGGTTAGTCTCTAAAGTTATTTCATTCGCCCCCTAAATCCCCCAATTCTGGGGGAATTTCACTAATCTAGCTCCCCCAAAGTTGGGGGCTGGGGGGCTTAACCGAACGGTATTGGAACCATCCCTTTAAATTAAGACCTTTGCAGATCTAAATTTTACTAATTTTAATTGAGCGAACTAGAGGCTCTTATTTAGCCACAGTAGTTTCCGATTGCTGTTTACTGGCTTCTAAGGAAGAATAGAGGCGATTTAAAGCCTTAAGGTAGGCACGGGCAGAAGCAACAATAATGTCGGTATTGGCAGAGTGTCCCGAGTAGACTTTGTTTTCATAGCGTAGGCGGATGGTAACTTTTCCGAGGGCGTCAATCCCCTCATTAACTGACTGCACAGAAAATTCAATCAACTCATTGGGAATTTTAACTACTCGATTGATTGCTTTATAAATTGCGTCTACAGGGCCAGTGCCGATCGCTGCGTCGGTAAGTTCTGAGCCATCAGGAGTGCGAACCGTCACCGTTGCAGTGGGGCAAGAGCCATCACCACAGGAAACCTGCACCAACTCCAAGCGAAACAGCTCAGGTGGCTGGCGAATTTCATCCCCAACAATTGCTTCTAAATCCCAATCGGTAATTTCTTTTTTCTTGTCAGCGACATCTTTAAAGCGAACAAAAGCCTTGTTTAGCTCGGTATCAGAAAGCTCAAACCCTAGCTCTTGCAAACGAGTACGGAAGGCATTGCGTCCAGAAAGCTTACCTAAAACGATTTGATTATCGGTCAAGCCAATCGACTTGGCATCCATAATTTCGTAGGTAATCCGATTTTTGAGAACTCCATCTTGATGGATTCCCGACTCGTGAGCAAAGGCATTCGCACCAACGATCGCTTTATTCGGTTGTACCATCATCCCTGTAAGGCTAGAAACCAAACGAGATGTCTTATAAATATTTTGAGTATTAATCTGGGTTAAAGGTTCGGTTGACTCTGCGGGTTTACCCAAAAACGGGTTGAAGTATTGGCGGCGTACATGTAACGCCATAACTAACTCTTCAAGAGCCGCATTTCCTGCCCGTTCACCAATACCGTTAATAGTGCATTCTAGTTGACGCGCCCCATTTTTAACGGCTTCTAAAAAGTTAGCTACTGCTAAGCCAAGATCATTATGTCCATGCACCGAAATAATCGCTTGATCGATATTGGGTACATTGTCTTTAATGCCTTTAATCAGCGCGCCAAATTCGCTAGGAGTGGTGTAACCAACAGTATCGGGAATATTAACTGTGGTTGCACCAGCAGCGATCGCTGTTTCTAGTGCTTGATACAAAAACTCTGGGTCGCTCCGTCCTGCATCTTCTGGGGAAAACTCGACATCATCTACAAATGTCTTGGCGTAAGCAACCATCTCGGGAATGATTCCTAAGACATCAGCCCGAGATTTTTTAAGTTTGTATTTAAGGTGAATATCGGAAGTAGCGATAAAGGTGTGAATTCTGCCTTTGGCAGCAGGCTTAAGAGCTTCTCCTGCGGTTTTAATATCTTGGGTAGTCGCTCGCGCCAAACCACAAATAGTAGGACCATCGATTGTCCCAACAAGATCGGCAATTTTTTGTACGGCTTGGAAATCTCCAGGGCTTGTGTAGGGAAACCCAGCTTCAATCACATCTACTCCTAGTTTTGCCAGGGCGATCGCTACCTTCAGTTTTTCTTCGCCGTTGAGGGCTGCCCCAGGGGATTGCTCGCCGTCACGAAGAGTTGTATCGAAGATAATAATGCGGTCTTGTGATGTTTCCATAAGCCTAT
>CALKUU010000082.1 GCA_937996665.1 uncultured Xenococcaceae cyanobacterium
TGATTATGTTGATGCTATTAAAGAAAATCTACCCACTTCTTTAGCGATCGCTGTTCAAGTCCTTCAGCAACGACAGCAAATTATCCAAAAAGCAGTAAATCAGGCAAACGAGATTGTGGAATCGGCTGAGATTAAATCAGACCGAATTGTCCAGGAATCTACCCTTTTACGTCGGGTTGAGCTTGAGGCAAATAGAATTAGGTTTGAAGCTGAACAAGAGTGTCAGAAAATGCGTCGTGAAGCCTATACTGAGATTGAGCAATGGCGAGAGATGGCAGCCTTAGAATATGAAGAGATTCAGAAAGATGCAGATGATTATGCTCAAAGAGTTCTTCACGACCTAGAGTTAAGACTTGCTCAGATGTTAAGTGTGGTCAATAATGGTTCTCAATATTTGGAGCCTAAGCAGTCAAAACAAGAAAACATTAAAAGTTGATGATTGAGAAAAAAATTATTCGTACTGATCAAGCTCCTGCCCCAGTAGGTCCTTATAATCAGGCGATCGCAGCATCGGGAACGATGCTTTTTTTAGCTGGACAGATTGCTCTTGATCCTCAGACGGGAAACATAGTTGGCGAGGGAGATGTCGTTGCTCAAACCAAACAAGTAATGAGCAATATCAAGGCAGTTTTGAGCGAAGCTGGGGCTGATTGGTCAAATGTGGTGAAAACTAGTGTGTTTTTAAAAGATTTAGCTGATTTTACTGCGGTTAATCAGATTTATGGTGAGTATTTTGATGAGGCAACTGCCCCTGCTCGCGCTTGTGTGGAAGTGTCTCGCCTACCTAAAGACGTTTTGGTTGAGATTGAATGCATCGCTATGATTTAGCTTTTTTTGACAAGAAGCTTCAATAATTTAGGTTCTTGATTTAAGCAATTAAATCAAGCACTTCGTAATGCCACAATCGGATCTAACTTTGCCGCAGTTTTGGCGGGAACTACGCCAAAAAATAGACCGATTCCCCCGGAAACAGTAACCGCTAGCATAATTGCTAAGGGTGAAATTGCTGTTGATAAGGGAGAGACTGCACCAATTACCAGAATCGTGCTGACCCCGACTCCTGTGCCGATCGCTCCACCCAAGACAGATAAAATAGTCGCTTCAATTAAAAACTGAATCAGGATATCGCTTTCCTTTGCGCCGATCGCTTTGTGGAGACCAATTTCTTGAGTTCGCTCGTTCACCGCAACCAGCATAATATTCATCACGCCAATTCCGCCAACTAATAGAGAAATTCCAGCGATCGCTGCTAAGAGAATTGTTAAACCATCGGTAACCGTGCCAACGATATCGAGAATATCTTTTTGCGTTCTCACCGTAAAATCATTGCGATCGACAATTTTGTGACGCAACCGCAGCAGGTTCTCCAGTTGAAATTTGGCAGCGCGGATACTCTTTTGGTCTCTAGCCGCGATCGAAATAAAACTAATTTCGGTACCAAAAGGCGAATTATTACCTACAACTTGGTTCGCCATGGTCGTCAGGGGAACATAAACGCTAGTATCTTGATTTGTCCCCAAAAAAGAGCCTTTGGCTTCCATAATGCCAATAACTTCTAAGCTAATATTTTTAACCCGAATCTGTTTACCGAGGGGATCTTGCTGAGCAAAAAACCTAGTAGCAATTTCTGAGCCAAGAACCACAACCCGATTATTTCTTTTGAGATCGTTATCGTTAATAAATCGACCTCGACTCACTTCAAAACTTCTGACGGTTAAAAAAGTGGGAGTTGTGCCAATTACTAATTCACTTGCATTGCGATCGCGATAGGTGATTAATTGGTTTGAATTAATTTGAGGCGTTACTGCTTTTACCGTTGGGACTTGTTCGGCGATCGCTTCAGCATCTTCGAGTACCAAAGTTTTGGGTAGTTCAAAAGTCGTTCTTCTCTGTTCATCCGAGCCAGGAACAATAAAAAGAACATTAGGCCCTAAAGAAGCAAACTGATCTTTCGCCAGTTTTTGCGCCCCCTGACCAATCCCAACCATCCCAATTACCGAAGCATTGCCGATAATAATCCCTAACATAGTCAGGCTACTACGCATTTTATGAGCAGCAAGTGTTGATATTGCCATTCGCAAGCTAGCGGTAAATTTCATCGATTAATCAGGGGATAAAAGCTTAACTCTATTGTAATGAAAATTGTTGATCAAAGGGGTTTTGAGGATTGTCTTTCTCGATGAGAATGCTGTAACTTCTACTGAGTTCAGACAGCCGCAAATAATTGATTATGAATCAAAATTTTTTGCAAATAAAATCTTACGAGAAGAGAATTAAAAACCTTTAATATCAATCTCATATCAATATTTTTTGATATATAGACAGGCAAAAATGTTGCTTTTTTTGTTATTTTAACTACCAATCTCTTTAATAATAAATCAATAAAATTTGATGTATTTTTTTATCATTTAACTATTATTAACTTCTCAGTAAAATTTAAGTAAAAAGCACTTAAATAAACTAAGCGGATAGAAGATAACAATCAGATCGTAATGAAAAAAAAGTTTTTTACTTTATTGGCAGTAAGCTTATCTATGGGTTTGGGTGTCGCAGCATGTAACCCCGTCAATCCTAATTCAAAATCAACCAAATTGACATTGACCGGCTCTAGTACCGTTGCCCCTTTGGTTGGCGAAATAGTTAAAAGATTTGAGGCAGAGAATCCAGAAGTCCGCATTGATGTGCAAACAGGTGGTTCTTCTCGTGGTTTAGCCGATGTGTCTCAGGGGTTAAATGATATCGGGATGATTTCCCGATCGCTAAAAGATCAAGAAAAAACCCAGTTCCAAAGTTATGCGATCGCTCAAGATGGAATTGGCATTATCCTCGAAAGTAGTAACCCTGTTCAAAAACTTAGCGATCAACAAGTTGTCGATATCTACACAGGCAAAATCGATAACTGGCAGCAAGTAGGCGGCGAGAATGCGCCGATTACAGTGGTCAACAAAGCCGAAGGTCGCTCAACCCTAGAACTATTCCTCAAATACTTTGATCTAAACAATTCAACTATCCAAGCCGATGTAATTATTGGTGATAATCAACAAGGAATAAAAACCGTAGCGGGTAATCCCCATGCGATCGGCTATGTCTCGATTGGTGCTGCTGAAAGAGATATTTCTCAAAAAGTACCACTCAAATTGCTCTCTGTTGGTGGAATTGACGCTACTACCGCCACAGTTCAAAATGGCAGCTTTCCCCTCTCTCGTCCTCTAAATTTGGTTACCACCGAAACCCCATCAGGATTAACTAAAGAATTTATTGAATTTGCCCAATCAGAGAACGTTCATGACCTTGTCGAAGCCCAAAACTTTGTCCCAGTCACCTCTTCAAAGCTGGTTTACGCGCCATAAAGACCAATGTTTAGTTTGGCTACTCAGAGGTCTGGCAGCGATCGCAGGGGCAATTATCCTCTTGATCTTAATTTTTTTAATCAAAGAGTCTTTACCCGTATTGCAAGAGGTTGGAATAAAAGCCTTTTTTCAAGATCGAGCCTGGAACCCGGTAGAGCAGTCTTATAATTTAGTACCGATGATTTGGGGTACGGGGTTAACTATGTTTGGGTCAGTACTTCTTGCTACACCTTTAGGGATTCTGTCGGCAATTTTTTGTCACTACTATGCACCGCAATCAATTGCCATCATTTATCGTCGCCTCATCGAGTTGTTGGCAGGCATTCCGTCTGTAGTTTATGGATTTTGGGGTTTGGTGGTCTTGGTGCCAATGATTAATCGTCTTCATCCGCCGGGGACAAGCCTTTTAGCGGGGATTTGCATTTTAACCTTAATGATTTTGCCCACGATCGCCCTAGTTGCAGATGCTGCATTTGCCGAAATCCCCCAGGAATATTTGTTGGGTGCAAAAGCGATGGGTCTTTCTGCTAGCGGTACAATTTGGCATATCGTGATCCCTACTGCCAAATCAGGACTTTTAATCGGTGTGATTTTAGAAACAGGCAGAGCAATTGGTGAAACGATGGCGGTTTTAATGGTTTGTGGCAATGTTGTCCAAACTCCCGATAGCATTTTCGACCCTATCCGAACCTTAACTGCCAATATTGCTCTAGAAATGGCTTACGCTCTTGGTAACCACCGTTCAGCCCTGTTTGTAAGTGGTTTATTACTGCTAATGATAATTATTGTTCTAGCGATCGCTACAGAATTAATCGATCAAGAAGTTTAATGTCCAGAAAAGCGTCCTCAAAATTAATCAATCTAGACCAATTGTTTAAAGTTGTTATTTGGTTAATTCCTTTAAGCATTACTGCGATCTTTATCTGGATACTCAGCGATATCGTAATTGGTGGCATCGGTCAAATTAGTTGGGCTTTTTTGACGACTAATCCGTTGGATGCGGGCAGAGATGGTGGCATTGCCCCAATCTTAGTTTCCACCTTTTTGATCCTCGCTGTCTGCCTGGTTGCTTCTGTTCCTATCTCGATTGGCACAGCAATCTTACTTGCCGAATTTACTCCCAATCAAAACTGGTTTGGTCGCCTCGTGCGTCGCAGCCTCGATGTCTTGGCAGGAGTTCCCTCGATTGTTTTTGGTCTGTTTGGTAATGCCTTTTTTGCTCAAACCTTGGGTTTGGGTTTTTCGATTTTGTCTGGTGGTTTAACCTTAGCTTGTATGGTTCTACCCATTTTAATTCGCTCCACCGAAGCTGGATTAAGAGCCGTCCCCCAAGAATATCGCCTCAACTCAGCAGCATTAGGGATTTCTAAGACAAGTACGCTCTGGCATTTATTACTGCCCGCAGCAACCCCAGGCTTGTTAGTCGGTTTGGTTTTGGGTCTGGGTCGCGCGATCGCCGAAACTGCTGCCCTGATCTTCACTAGTGGCTATGTTGATCGGATGCCAACTTCTTTGCTCGATTCTGGACGTAGTTTATCGATTCACATTTTCGATCTTTCGATGAATGTTTCGGGTGGAGATTCTAACGCCTATGGTTCAGCGTTAATTCTGATTTTAATTCTCTTAATTATTAATGCGATCGCTGCCTGGCTAGGCAGTAAATATAATTATCTCTATGACTAAATCAATTACCAATAATTCTCAATCCTCAATCCAGGATCTTCAACCCTTAATTCAAATTCAACAGCTCAGTTTAAGCTACAAAAATAAACCTGCTTTCCAAGATGTCACCTTCTCAATTCCCCAAAATTCGATTACGGCGATTGTCGGGCCTTCTGGTTGTGGCAAAAGTAGCTTTCTAACTTGTCTCAATCGCCTGAGCGATCTAATTCCTAACTGCCAAGTATCAGGACATATTCAGCTAGGAACAGTGAACTTACTCAGTCCCAAGATAAACACAACAGCCCTGCGAAGACGGATCGGCATGATTTTTCAAAAGCCTAATCCTTTTCCAATGTCGATCAAAAAAAATATCGTCTTCCCCCTCAAAGAACATGGTTTTGCTAATGCCCAAGAACGAGAGCAAATTGTTGAGGAAGTTTTAACCGATGTTGGTCTTTGGTCGGAGGTCAAAAATAGACTAGAAGACAGCGCAATGTCTCTCTCAGGAGGTCAGAAACAAAGACTTTGTCTTGCTCGCGCCCTCGCTCTAAAACCAGAAATTTTATTAATGGATGAGCCTTGCAGCGCCCTAGATCCAATTTCTAGCGGCATTGTCGAAGATCTAATTGTCCGCTTACGCCACAAGTACCATTACACAATCATTATCGTCACTCATAATCTAGCTCAAGCTAAACGGATTGCTGATTATGCAGGTCTTTTTTGGGTTGAGGAGGGTTGCGGGAGGTTAATCGAATTTGGGACAGCTACGCAGTTTTTTAATGCACCTGAGCATGAGTTAACCAAGGCTTATATTCAGGGGACTAAGGGTTAATTAGATTGAAAATGGTTTACTTGAGTTTCGCATTCTAAAAGATGTGCGATCGCTCTCAATAACATAATTCAGTTTTCTTGTGTAAGGCTTTTGATAATCTTTTTAGCCAATCGCTCATTAATTTCTCTGTGCCGAGGAACTGGTTCTGTTCTCCCAGAGTTGGGATTATGGTAAATATCGTGTTTTCCACCATGTCGAATCAAAGAGCACCCCGATTTTTCTAACTGTGCAATTAAATCCCGTCTTTTCATGCAAGCTCAAGCTCTCCAACTCTCCTTATCCCTGGAATTTCTTCACTGGTAAAAGTCTTATACAGATCGGCTAAGTTTTCTTGTAATTCTTCTAGGTCATTACCTTGTGTCCAATGATCTGGAAATTCATTCAGGTAACCCAATAACATTCCATCAGATTCTTTCCAGTACGTATACGAAATTTTCATGCTACAAACTAAATTTGAAATCTTACTGTCCTTTCTCTAATTCTAGCGTCCTAGGCTTCTGGCAATGTAGATTGCTCACCTTAACTTCCAATAACTAGCTCAAAAAAAAGTCAACGAAAAAGTATTATTTTCTGCTTCTGGGCTTGAGCAGTTTTCAATTTTTGAGATAATAGAAAACTTTTCTGCTGACAGGACTGCTGCAATTGTTTAAATTCAGCTTTGCCCTCTTCCAAATGGGTATCGACAACATCTCGATTAGCCAGGTAAAAAGCGATCGTGCCGTAGACTTGCTCTAGAGAAAGTAAAGGAAAATTTTGAGTAATACTTTCAGGTGATTCTCCATCTAGAAAAGAATAAACAACTAAATCGAGTGAGATACGTGTACCCGCAACCCAATAGCCTGCTTCTCTCTGCTCAATATAAGACTTTGAAAATTGGAGTCAAAACTATGGATATGACCTTTAAACTATCTAATTAGACCTTAAATTAATCTACCTTTTTATTGTTTAGGTTGTGAATCTTATCTTTAATACCGTTAAAGCGAATATATCTAGAAACGCGCTGAAGTTAAAGATTTGAAATCTTAGTAATGTATATACTTCACCTTGTTTGTAAAAGATCGGAGAGTTTACCAAATAACCTTTATTAAAAATTTCTGCGTACTGACACAGTATATAAGTTTTCTAGACGTACTGACTAAGATTAGCCATAGTTTTGGCTTTTATCTTATTCGTTTTCATCAAGTCAACCAAAATTAGAGCAGCTTCTACATACTCTGGAGATAATTCTGCAATTGTTTCGCACATTTCTGCAATTACTTCATCGACATCTTGGCTATTATCTGCCGCACTCCATAAGCTGATAGCTGACTCTGGTCTTCCTGTGAAAAATCGGTAACGCCCCAAATATCCTAATGACTGTGATCGCTGTTCAAAGGATAGATCTTCAACAGGCATTTTTAAGATACGTTGTTCACAGTAATCGACAAACTCTTCTGAAAGGTGTTTCCAATAACCCATTTCTTCAAAGACTGCATTGATAGACACACAAAGATAATATTCGGATCTTTTTGAGAAAGAGCGCACAGCCTCAAAAGCAATATCAAATAGTCGTGCATCGAGGGCTTTATCTACAATTTCACGACACGCTTCTTCATTATCAGTTTCAGACCTAATTAGCTCAAGGGATCTTAGTAAAAGCTTTTCTTTTAATGAATTTGTTTGTTTTGGCTCTGTTTTTGTCCACTCTTCATAATTCCAAGATGGAAGAGACTTAAGATTAATCGAATTTTCGGTAAACATAGAAGCTAGCTTGCAGATAGAAGGTAATTGAGAAAATAGTTTGAGGATTCTATGACCCTAATAAAGTTTACCCACCTGAAGAAAGCAAATTACTACTAACTTTAGTCAATAACTCTAGCTCCATGTGCAAGGATTGTTAGACAACTTCGCTATGACAAAAACTTATAATTATTGCTGAGTAACTTCACCAAGCGCCTCTTGCAAAATTTCATCACTAACACCAAGACGTTTCAGACTAGCAATAAGCGCAGAAACAGTATCCTCATCTAAACACTCTAAATCAGCACGAAGTCCTTGTCCAATATAGGTACGAGCCAAGGGTTGATATCCAGAAAACCCAAGCAAAGGTGCAACCCTTTTCAAATCTTCAATCACATCTTCAGGCATCCGCATTGTAATCGCTGTCATTGGGCGATTTTTATCTAACCGTTTTTTTAAAGCATCAATTTTCATAGTATTCACGTTCCTTGTGGGTTGCTTTGCGAGCTGAAATTATCCTAAAGATAAGTCGATCGCTTGGCAAAATAAAACTGCCTGGGATTGAGTTCGCAAAATCGTCGCAGGAAACTGAGGAGAGATCTCATCCTGAAGAGTTTTTTGAACTACCTCTTTTTTATTAATTCCTGGTGCTAGACAGAAAATCTTCTTAGCCGAACAAATC
>CALKUU010000083.1 GCA_937996665.1 uncultured Xenococcaceae cyanobacterium
TTTATGAAAATCAATTGTTAACGTAATAATCAAAATAAAAAGCTTGAATACAGTTTTTTTATCTTTTATATCTTAAGATTAGAAGCTTTACCATAATTAAAATTAGAATGTTAACCAAAGTTGATATCAAGTTAGTACAAGACAAATACTTTGGCAAGGAAACAGGTTAAGCCAAAAGAGTCGAGTCACTTACCCCAAACAGTTTTCACCGACAAGATTTTGAAATCGACAATCTACTTTGATCTGGAGCGCTACTATTTGCTCTAAAAGGGAATAGTGAAGTAGAAAACAGCGCCTTCACCTAATTTTGATTCCATCCAAATTTTGCCAAAGTGACGTTCCACAATTTTGTGACAAATTGCGAGACCAGTTCCTGTCCCTGGATATTCCTGTCTAGTATGCAGACGTTGAAAAATCTGAAAAATGCGATCGCCATGCTTGGGATCAATACCGATACCGTTATCTTTGACCCAAAACAAATGTTGTTGTAGCTCTGAGGTCACACCGATTTCAATCTTGGGAGAATTGGACGGAGAAGATTCATTCTTTTGATATTTAATGGCATTGTCAATCAAATTTTGCCAAAGTTGGATTAACTGGGTGGCATCACCTACAATTTCGGGCAAAGGCTCTCGGACAATCTGAACTTGGTTTTCTTGAATTACAAGATGAAGATTAGAAATAGCCTGATCTAGCGCCTGATCTGTACTCACTAATTCCAAAGGCTTTTTACTACTACCAACCCGAGAATAGGTCAGTAAATCGTTAATCAACTCTTCCATCCGAGTTGCACCATCTACGGCAAACCCAATAATTTGATCAGCGCCCTCATCTAATTGACCAGCGTATTTTTGTGCCAATAGTTGGGTAAAGCTAGTGACCATTCGCAAAGGCTCGCGTAGGTCGTGAGAGACAATATCAGCAAATTGTTCTAGTTCTTGATTGGAAAGGGTTAGTTCTTGATTGAGGGCAATTAGTTTACGATTTACTGATTCTAGTTCTTGAGTCCGTTCTCGGACTTTGAGTTCTAAGTCTGATTTTGATTCGGATAGAGCGTCGTTACTTTGTTGGAGTTGTTCAAAGAGGATTGCTTGTTTAATGGCGATCGCCACTTGAGTAGCCAGTTTTTGTAAAAAATCAATCTCAATCGGCTGCCAACTCCTTGTTCGAGAACATTCGTGGGCAATTAATAGACCCCAAAGTTCAGTATCAGGAACAGACTCCACCGAATCTTCTTTCTGAAACAAGTCTGTGCTTAAGAGGATCGGAACAACTAAGTTTGCCTGAACTTGATACTCCTCTAGAAACTCCACATAACAGGGAGTCACCTCTCCATTGTGAATATCTTCAACGCTCGCTATTCTCCCGTTGCGATAAGGCTCAATCCATTTTTCTTGAAAACAGGGATCGGCAACAACCCGATTAATCATCGACCATTGTGGTTGATCGACTGATTCAACCACGACAACGCCACTCCAATCTTCATTAAAGCGATAGATAAATACCCGATCAGAATTTAGCCATTGGCGAACTTCAGCAACTGTTGTTGCCAGAATATTTTCTAAACGTAGTGATTGACGAATACGCAGGGCTATCTTTGACAAGATTTCTGAGAATTCCATTATTGCTCGATTACCCGCTTTAATTAACGTCTATGGTTACTAGACACTTACTCCATGAACACAATACCAGTTCACTCAACCTAAAACAGCCTTGTCAGAACTGTTTTAAGCTATTTTTTTAGGCAATCTCTGACAATTCCTAATAATTTAGTTTTGAAAGCTAGTTGGTGGGAATGAGGGATTAGAGCTACGGGATTTGGGCAGGGTGAAATAAAAAGTTGATCCTTTTCCTGGAGAAGATTCGACCCAAATTTTACCTTTGTGTTGGTCAATAATTTTCTGGCAAATCGCTAAACCGATTCCTGTGCCTGGATATTCTTGTTTGGTGTGGAGACGTTGAAAGATTTGAAAAATCTGCTTCTGATATTGTTCTGAGATGCCAATTCCATTATCTCTGACCCAAAATAACCACTGGTCTGATTGTTCTTCTGCTCCGATTTCAACCTTAGCTACTCCTTGGCGATCGCGATAAACAATCGCATTATCGAGTAAATTTTGGAACAGTTGAATTAATTGAACCCGTTCACCAACTATTGCAGGTAAAGGAGTGTGAGTAATTTTAATCTTACTTTCTTGAATTGAAACTTGGAGATTATCAAGAGATTGCTGCAAAACCTCCTCTAGCTCAACAGTCTCTACAAAATTATCCGCCTTGCCAATTCGCGAATATTCGAGAAGGTCGTGAATTAGCTCTTCCATCCGAGTTGCCCCATCGACTGCAAAGCCAATAATTTGGTCGGCATCATCATCTAGTTGACCAGAATATCTTTGGGCAAGGAGTTGGGTAAAACTGGTAACCATGCGCAGAGGTTCCCGTAAGTCGTGAGAAGCGAGATAGGCAAATTTTTCTAATTCTGTATTGGATGCGCGCAATTCTTGATTGGTTTGAATTAAGGCATTTTCCATCCGTTTGCGATCGCTAATATTTCGCTGTAAAACCAAAATATAGGCATTATCTTGGTCTTGCTCACCAACCACAGTGCAAGAGCAGTCCATAGTCATAACGGTGGAATCTTGGCAGATGAACTCCATCTCGTGACGATTTTTGCCCTCTTTCATTAGTTCAGAAAATTTCAGATCGCAATTCTGTTGCGATTTCGTAGACAAAAAATCAGCTAAGGGGCGATTAATCAAATCCGATTCTGCATAACCCGAATTATCGACTACTGACTTATTAACCTGTTCGATTTGACCTTCAAGATTGAGTACATAAATAAAATCTGGTGCTGCCTCAAACAAAGACCGAAATCTCTGTTCACTCTCCCGAACTTCTTGAGTACGCTTCTCGACCCTCGATTCTAGTTCTTGGTTTAGCTCTTGCAAAGCCTCCTCTGCTTTTTGGCGACTGATAACCTCTGACTCTAAAGACTTGTTGACGATCTCTAATTCTTTGGGCGATCGCATCGATAAAGCCTTGGGCAAGGTGGGAATCATCGCACCAGCAGTAATTACCGAAATAATGGCAGTAATAGCTTTAATAAAACCAGAAACCCAATAATCAGGATGCCAAAGCGTCCAGATTGACATTAAGTGGGTAGTTCCGCAACCCAAAATGAATAAACTGAATAAAATAAATATCCCCTTAAACGGCACATCCTCCCGCTGACGCACAAAATAAATTAGGGCGAGGGGAATCGAGTAATAGGCCAAAGCAATTAAGGAATCAGCCAGAACATGTAACCACAACAATCCTGGTTGCCACAGATAGCAGTGTCCGTGGGGAATATATTGCCTGGAGAGCAGAAAGCTATCAAAAAAGCTAAACATGGGCAAAATTATTCGTTTTTTGGGCTATTTAAATTAGTCAGTTGAAGACAATTAAATTTTCGAGACTTTTGATCCTAGAAAACTAGTCAACTATTATCGAGGTAATAGTTAGATTTTTGTATCAAAAGGTTAAATTGCCAGCCAATCAAATTGATCGTAGAAAAGCTTCTAAATTTCTATTCAGGCAAATTGGGCAGGGTCGCGTTTTGCTTACGACATTTTTTGGTGACCGCGTCGCAGATATAAGCATTACATTTTTCAGTTAGACCTCTGTTGCTCGATTTGCATTTCTTACAAACAATTCCCACATTGGCAACTGTTTGACAGTCGTAACCCAAGCGATCTAGAACACTGGTAGTAACCGCACCGATATTATCAATATTGCCCAATTGTGCAAGATACTGATTATTGGCATCGGCTGGTAAGTTCGACAAGCCCAAAGAACCTACTGCCAAAGAAATAGTAAACAAAGAAGATAAACTCATAGCAAATCAAACAACATCTAGTTAATAGAATAATTTTATAATCGAAGCGGGAAGTACTGCGGAAATTTTAGATTTCTTGTTAATCTACTTTTCTTGTCACTTCGATTTTAGATAGTTGCATCTAGTTTTGGACTGTTTTTTAGATACCTGTAGATCCAAAACCACCACTACCTCGGTTGGAATTACTCAACTTTTCGACGGTGGTAATCTCTGCCTGAATGAAGGAGGCAATTACCATTTGGGCAATTTTCATCCCTTTTGTAACCTGAAATTTAGTTCGCCCATGGTTAATCAAAATAACGCCAATTTCTCCCCGATAACCAGTATCGATTGTTCCGGGGGTATTGAGGACGGTGATTGAGTTTTTGAGCGCCAACCCACTACGAGGACGGATTTGAGCTTCTACCCCAGCAGGTAACTCGATCGCAATTCCGGTTTTAATTAGTTTGCTTTCCCCTGGCAAGATTTCTGCCTCGGCGATCGCAAATAAGTCTAAGCCAGCATCTCCAGGATGGGCATAGTGTGGGATAGTTGCGGTACTATCTAGCTTTAAAATTTTGAGTTCCATTATTAATTTAGACAAGATTAATCTCTGCAACTTAATTAAAAGTTGCAGAGACATCTTAGTAGCTAAACAATTAACAAACTCCAGGTTTAAACTTATTTGCCGATATTTACCATGAATTTTGAGGGGAATACATCTCCCTCAAAATCAATCTTGCCTTTGTCACCATCAATTAGGGAAACATTCTGCAAGAGTAAAACCCTAATTATCTCGGGTATCATTACCATCCCCACATATTTACCTAAGCATTCATGGGCAGCATAGCCAAAGTGGAAATAACTATGACTAGGTCGTCCCACTCGAAATTGATCGGCATTAACAACAAAGTTTGAATCCCACATCGCCGAAGCAGTACAGGCAAAGACTATCGTTCCTTGAGGAATTTTGACCTCTCTTTCTGTCCCTTCCGCCAGGAGAGTATCGGTTTCTGTATAGCGAAATACCAAAGGATTAATCGGATTAAATCGCAAAGCTTCCCAAACAATATTGTCAAATTCTACTAAGCTATCAGCCTTTGCTGCTTTGAGGGCACTTTTGCCTATGCCAGGATGGAGCAAAATTTGTTCAAGAGCCTGCACTACTGCCTGTGCGGTAGTTTCTACTGTTCCCACAAGTAGTCCAGAAATGTTGGTAATTAAGCGATCGCTCTTGAACCCGAGTTGGTCTGGAAATTCCGCAAGCAGTAAACGGGTTAAAACATCATTGTCATGCTCTTGAGAATTATCAGCGATCTCTTTTCTTTTCTGGGCAATTAAGGTGGTTAAATAGCTAGCTAGCTCTTTTCCTGCCTGTACTGCCTCCTGATGAATTTGAGGATCATTCGTTATATTTTTGAAAAAGTCTGTTTGGGTTGCTTTTGACCAACGAAACATCGATTCTTCATCAGGACCGGGAAACCCAAAATAAGCACCACACAGTTTGACAGGAACTCTCCTGGCAATATTCTTTACTAATTCAATTTCTCCGCTACAAGCCGAGGCACTAACCGCCTCTTCGGTAATTTTAGAAACCAGCTTGCGAACACGAGGAAGATCTTCCCGAGCTAAAACGAGTCGCATTAATGACTTGTCATGATAGTTGATTGCCGTTCGATCTCGCCCCAACATAAAAGGACCAACAGCTTCATCCATTTTCAAGCCATTTAAGCGTACAGAAAAGATATCGTCTCGATTAAGGACTTCTAATACATCTTCGTACTTGGTTATAAAGGTAAAAGCTGGAGTAAAAAAGATAGGTCTTCTTTCGCGTAGCTCAGCAAAAAATGCGCGAACATCATCTCGATTACGAATCCATTTGGATACAGCTTGGATTCTTTGCAATGTGTTTGCAGGCGAAATAGAGTCGTATTCAGCTAGATAAGACATCTCGAATATAATAGAAATTCTTGGTTAATTATTAATTCTTCTACGATA
>CALKUU010000084.1 GCA_937996665.1 uncultured Xenococcaceae cyanobacterium
ACAAATAAACGTCCGCGATCGCTCAAAAGCTGAAAACACTGCTGCCAATCATCGCGCCATTGAAACGGAAACAAACCAAAGTAGTTTCTACTTGACCTATCAGGAGCTTTCATGGCATCGAGAAACACTCTTCCCCACTGAGGAATAGAGAGCACAGTCGGTTGAAAATACATCGCAAACAAAGCAATTCTTTGCCAGCCACGGCGACGATTTTCAAGTGTATTCTGCACAGAGTCTAAACCATTATTCTTGGCATGAAACAGCAAAGGCGCCACCTCATTGTCAAAAACTGGCGGCGGATCAGCAGAAATTGACACTATCGAGTCGGTCACTAACAAACTACTCGAACTTTTATCTAAAAAAGCCACCTCCGAAAAATAACCAAGTTTGAGATCGACCGTCGGCAAAACAGCATATTCAAATTGGTCAGAAAACGGTGTTTGACTAATATTTTCAGGCAAAACAAAAGTTCTCCCTGAAGGCAAACCCAGCCAACTTAAAGGCAAATTAAGCGGAAAACTCCATTGATCCGGTGCAACATAAACTAGAGCATGAGGGAATTTACGAGCGAAGGGAGCAACAAAAACCTTATGTTCTACCCCTGAAATAGTTGGCAGAATAATATACTTAATCTCTCCATACTCTACTACTAACTCGTCTAGCAATCGTAGACACTCCCTAGTCGGAGCAACAGGAGCATAAACTAATAGCCCGCCTCGATTTAACTTAACAACAGTCATGCGGATCGGGACGACTACATAAAAAATTCCTTGAACTTGCTCAAAAGACCAAACCTGACCAGGAACAACTTCCCGTCGAATTGTTTTTCTTTGACCATAAGGATAAATAGGAACAAGAGGCCAAAAAGACCAAGCAAGATCTTTTTTCGAAGATTGATTATCAACTTTCTCTAGACTCACCCACCAACTCCTCAGCTCAATACTTAATGACTCCTATCGGGACTTAAAATTTCGATTACTGATGACCAAATTTTAAGAAAAGCTTGTGTTAATCAAGCTAGGCTCTGAAAAAAACTAGACTTTATATCCAGTCTAGATTAGAAAAAATCGGAGTTAGGAAAGTACAATTTTCCAAATTCCTCAGTTTTATCTCCTCTAAGTTACTAGATAACAAGCAGAAAAAATCAATAAAATTGGCAATAACGAGAATAAGCCCCCATAAACAAAGTGAGGAAAATCAACAAAAATGATATCCCCTCACTTCTTTCATTTCTTGGTTCCTAAGACCCAGGAAATCTATTTTTTTTGAGATAACTAAACAAAAAAAAATGATATCTTCTCTTTTTTAAATCTAAATTTTCAAAAAGTTCAAGATTTTCTTATCAACCCTTCAAAAATAATCTAAATTCCTTATATGTAGACTAAAAAAAACCTACCTTATTTAATAAAGAGCACTCTAATTTTTCGAGACAAGAAGTCTAATTTTAATAAATTATTCTTCATCTACTCCCAATTGTTTAAGATGAATGTGTTTTCTTCCTAAAGTTATTTCAAACTCATCGCCTGGCTTAAGACCCATTTTTTTTGTGTAGGCAGAACCAATCAAAAGGTTATGGTTTGACTGAACACTGATTCGATAACTGGCTGATCTACCTCCTCGCCCCTGACCATTAGAAGTACTATCAAGCTCAATTCCTTCCGCATCAATTAACGCGTTTAGAAACTTCATCATATTGACTCTTTCTACCCCATTTTTGGTTAGGGTATAATAGCCACATTCTCTAGCTTTTTCCTCTTTAGAAAGATGATCAAGTTCCTTTACCTTAACTATTAATTCTTGCCCGACTAGAGGTTTTGGTTGGTTTGCTTTTGCCATCAACTTGAACTATATATAAATAATTGATTTGGTTTACAGATTTGTTAGATTATTAAACTTACAGCAGAGATAATAATACATTGCAGAAATAATAATACAACATATTCACTTATTTAGCTAAGATTATATTACACTTATATCTGGATATAATTAATTATTTTTTAAGCTAATTTAAATCAATAATATTGTTGATCTAACCGAATCTAATTAAAGAAAAAGTAATGACTACTCATCAATTAGTTTAGTTATTCTTTTAATTCATTTTTGGGCAATTATAGAATGAAGTTAACAACTCGTAGCCACTACAGTGTAAAAGCCCTCCTCGATCTGGCCTTACAAACGAAAAATGAACCAGTATCAGTAAATTCGATCGCCAAAAGACAAGATTTACCAGCTCCTTATTTAGAAAAGCTTCTAATCCAAATGCGACAAGCAGGGATTGTAAAATCTAGTAGAGGCGCCCATGGCGGCTACCAGCTAGCAGAAAGACCAGAAGAAATATCTTTAGGTGCAATATTTGAAGCGGTAGGTGAAACAGTAGAACCCCTAGCTCGCTTCAGTCCTGATCAGAATATGGCTGAAGACTGGGTAACTTTTAGCCTTTGGAAAAGATTACATGAAAAACTAAAGTTTGCTCTTTATGGAATAACTTTGGCAGACTTATATTACGATGCTCGCAGTCGGCAAGCCTCAACAGGAGAAGAAAATAATTTTGTTGTCTAAACAATTTTGTTGCAAACACGAAAAAAAAATAAAAATTGCCTACCTAAAAGCATTAACTAACAGCTTCTTGATACTATCGATAAAATAATGACTGGCAGCAAGATTTTTGAAGAGAATAAGTCTGTCTAATCGGTTGGCAGGAGTTAAAAAAATTATCGAGCAAAAAATCAAGCTCAAACTTAAAACAATTGCAGCCAATATTTATTGTTAAAGTCCAATTAACCCTGTTTTGATTCTCGAATAGATGAGCATTAGGATCTGCTGTTTTATTTAAACTGAAAATTCAAATTCTAAAATTATAATTAAACCAATCGAAAGCTCTCGGCAAAAGCAAATAGATCTTAGATATTCCCAAAATAGACAAGTTAATAAGCAACTTATTTCTCCACTAATACCAATACTTCATCTTTGCTAGAACTAATCCATTTCAGTTTTTCAGATCCGATAACCACGCTTATAACGGCTGCCTTTTGGGATTATTTAGTTGGCGATCCCCGATTCCTAATTCATCCTGTGCAAGTAATGGGATGGTTTATTAGTCTAGGTAGCAAAATTAGCCTCAATAACTATCAACAAAAATGGCAACGACGTATTGGCGGCATAATTATTAGTCTAAGTTTAATCATTGGCAGCGGATTAGTTGGCTGGCTGATCGTCAAAACAGCTTATGGAGTCAATACTTGGCTAGGGATAGGTGTAGAAACTATTTTGATTTCTAGTTGCTTCGCTGGCAAAAGCTTAAGACAAGCGGCTGAAAATGTTTTAAATCCACTTCGAGAAAACGATATTGCGATCGCTAGATCGAATTTGAGCATGTATGTTGGCAGAGAGACAGCTCAATTGTCACCAGATGAGATCTTACGAGCAATTTTAGAAACAGTCGGCGAAAACTCTGTAGATGGAGTTACAGCACCTTTGTTCTATGCAATTGTGGGCATAGGAATCGGTATTGGTGCTGCTCCCTTAGTGTTGGCTTACAAAGCGTCTAGCACCCTAGATTCAATGATTGGTTATCGTCGCGAACCATATCAAGATCTCGGCTGGTTTCCCGCTCAACTTGAAGACCGTTTGACTTGGATTCCCTGCCGACTAACGGTGGCAACCCTAGCTATTTTCTCCGGGAAACCCCAAGAAGTTCTTGCAATCTGTCGCCGAGATGCCATTAAAGATCCAAGTCCAAACTCTGGGTGGAGTGAATGTGTATATGCGGCTACTTTAGGAGTACAGTTAGGAGGCAGCAACAAGTATCAAGGAGTGACAATTAATAAGCCAACTCTTGGTAACCCAGATCAAAAGATTACGCCTCAAACTATCACCAGAGCAATGAATTTAACGCGTTATTGTTTTTTAACTTGGTTAGGAATTGCCACCTTAGTAAGTAGTTTATTTTGAGCAGTATTAAGGCTAGACAGGTTTACTTACTTATGATTAGCTCATCTTGAAAAGTTAAAGAGATCGCAGTCGAAGTCATCATCCTCAAAGCAAAAGCCTCAAAGCAAAATCAATCACGAAGAAATCAAGCAGAAAATATGAAACAAGGCGATTTAGTTACCCTAAAAATTACTGATCTAAATAGTAGTGGCGAAGGGGTGGGCAGAGTTGATGGCAAAGTTGTCTTTGTTGCAGACACGATTACAGGCGATTGCGTCCAAGTTAGAGTAGATAAAGTCAAAAATAAGTATGCAAGGGCAGTTCTCAAAAATATCTTCACTTCTTCTGAATACCGCATTCGACCTCGATGCATAGTCGCCGACAAATGTGGAGGTTGCCAGTGGCAGCATATTGACGAGACATATCAAAGAGAAGCAAAACAAAAGCAAGTTACAGAAGCTTTACAGAGAATTGGCAAACTAGAGCCAGTTGAAATCACGCCAATTCTGTTTGCGCCGCAAACTCTTAATTATCGCAACAAGTCTACCTATTCATTAAAACTTTCCGCCACAGGTAAGGTTCAAGCCGGATATTTCCGTAAAGGTAGTCACAAAATAGTCAACTTAAATCAATGCCCAGTGCAAGATGAAAGATTGCACCCACTTTTAACAAATATCAAACAAGATATTCACTACCAAGGTTGGTCAATCTATGATGAAACCGATCATCAGTGGCAATTAAGACATCTATCTCTACGAATCGGAGTGAACACAGGGGAAATGCTCTTAACGTTGATTTCTACTGATGCAGAATTACCCAATCTGGAAAAGCAAGCCCAAGAGTGGCTAGAACAATATCCAAAGTTAGTTGGGGTCTGCCTCAATATCAACAGCGATCGCACTAACGTCATTTTTGGACGAGAGACCAAAACTATTGCTGGCAAAGCGTATTTAAAAGAGATCTTCTCAGGAGTTGAGTTAGCAATTGGGGCAGATACATTTTTTCAAATCAATACAACAGCAGCCGAAATGCTGTTGCAAAAAATCATTGAGCAATTAGACTTGCAAGGTTCAGAGGTCTTAGTAGATGCCTATTGTGGGATTGGCACCTTTACATTACCACTTGCCAAATTAGTACAAAAGGCGCTGGGGATTGAATCTTCCCTTTCTTCAGTAGAACAGGCTATCAATAATGCTCGCATCAACCAGATCGAAAATGTTGAGTTCTTAGAGGGAAAAGTTGAAGATTGTCTAAGCCAACTGGCTTTTAAACCAGACTTGGTAATACTAGATCCTCCTCGCAAAGGTTGTCAGCCCAAAGTTATTGAAACTTTACTCTCAATTCAGCCAAATAAAATAGTGTATGTCAGTTGTAACCCAGCTACCTTGGCAAGAGACCTCAAAATTTTGATCGATTCAGGAATTTATCAACTAGATTACGTCCAGTGCGCTGACTTTTTCCCCCAAACAAAACATGTGGAAACAGTTGTAATTTTAACCAAGTAGGAAAAAAATAGGTGAAATCTTTTAGACGTTGCAGAAATTTTGTATAATAGAGTAGTAATAATTTTTAATTCAGTAAGATTTATAATAATAGGCTTCATTAATTAACCTAAGACTCAGTTTAGTAACTTTCGGTTGTGCCACATAAATAGATGGTCAAGGTATTTAAATAGCGATATTTGAATAATTTCCTACCATCAGCTTTTTCATTAGGAGATGTTTGTCGGCTTTACAACCTTCTTGGCGTCCTCGCTTTGAAACTAGACTCAATTAATTTAGAAAAGAGAAGTGTTTATAGGCCCACTTCGAACCAGAACGATAGGGTTTATCAAGAAATTTCAGTTTAGTAAGAGATTAAAGTCACAGAGCAGTATTTTGGTAATACGTCTTCATGTTGAAGATATTTGAACTGGTTTTGTTTAGGTCTAAAATTATTAGAGGTCAATGTCGATGATTGCTGTCTCGTTACCCTGGAGTCGACAAAAATGGAATACAGTAAGTTTCCACTCAACCTTATATTTACGTCCAGTCCTAGACTTACTTTTAACTCACATTGATCCCTCCTGGCAAGCAGAAATTAGATTAGGTTTGCAAGAAGCATTAGTTAATGCCGCAAAGCATGGCAACAAATTAGACCCCAATAAAACAGTGGTGGTTGAGTTTAGCACCTCGCCAACAGAATATTCTTGGATAATTACTGATGAAGGACTTGGGTTTGTTCCCCAACAATGTTCTTACCAAGAACCAGAAGAACTATTACCAGCAGATGAATCCGAAAATGGCAGAGGTCTTTGTATTATCTACGAAATATTCGATTCTGTTCGCTGGGACAGAAACGGCAATAAATTAACTCTGTATAAAAAGATTAATGCTCATAATCTTGAACATCGTTTAGTTCACTAATGTCTAGTTCACTAAAGGTGAAGATAGTTTTTTGAGCTAGCAATTTGAAATCGTTAGTTTAAAATGTCACGTTTTCAGGTAAGATGGAATTCGTTTATGACGGTGGCATAGCCAAGTGGTAAGGCCGTGGATTGCAAATCCATTATCCCCCAGTTCGAATCTGGGTGCCACCTTTACAAGTTAGGGATCTAATCAGTAATTGATATCTGGTTATAGTTTTTGCAGCTCAATTCTTAGTTGCTTAATTTTTTCTTGCTCTCCTTCGACAAATTCGTCGCGGCTTATTTCTTCTATTCCCCAATACTTAAACTTTAATAGCTCTTGCTCTGATAGCGCCCAAGGAGGATTAATGGAGACTTCTTGAGTTTCACGGTAGCGAGTAATCAGAATTAAAATTCCTGATTTTGCCACAAAGGATGAGATCGCCTCAATAACCGACAAACGAACAGAAATGGGTAGAGCTTGAATATTACGACACTCATAAACCAAATCAAATTTGGCTTGCCAAGATTTATTGACTGCTAGCAAATCGCCAACAAGATAACTGACTTGGGAATCAAGAAATCTTTGTTGACACCAAGCGATCGCAGTAGGAGAAATATCAAAAGCGGTAACCTGGTAACCCACCTTCGCTAAAGCTTCAGCATCATCACCTAAGCCACAACCAATAACCAAAGCAGATTGGTTATTACCTTGAATTTTGTTGGTTGCTAGCCATTCAGTTAGATAGGGGTGAGCCTTGTTTTTTGCCCAAGGCACAAGGGTAGTATCGCCATTAGCTTCCGCATATAAAGGCTCGAACCAACTAGTAGGATTATCTTGAGCGATCGCTTGACTTGCCAGAGAAGCTACTTTTGCCCTTAAAAATTGAGGTTGCTGTTCAAACATAAGAATAGAGAAAAATGAAAATAGGGGAAGCCCCAAAAACAATCCTAAATTAGCTAGCGATCGCCCTACCGATCAACAATTAGATCAGGAAACTCAAGTCACAGGCAAACTCCCCCCATTCGCCCCATCAGATTGGGACTACGTCCTCGGATAGGAATAACAAGGATAAACGAACTCCGAATTTCTAACTCCGAACTCCGAACTTTTCTAGCTGCCATCACAACAAAACTGCCAGAAAACTGATTAGACAGGCTGAGAAGCAAACTTTTCTAACTGTCCAATTAAATGATCAAAATAAACCGAGCACTGACCATTTTTAAACAAACAAAATTTTGCCATACTTTGCTCCTTCAGTTTTGTTAACCCCAAAATCATGGCATCCAGAGGTACTTGCATTTCTTGGTAGAGTTGTTCCATATAAGACAATCCCTTTTGACTAGTAAATTCGGCAGATTCTCCAGCTATTCCGTAAGAAATACAACGCAAAAAATGCCAAAAATCTCGCCAACAAGCCTCAGCTCTGGGAGCAGGATATAGTCCACCGCCTGGTTCAGTAATTTGCGGAAAAGCTTTCAAAACTTCTGCTCTGGCATAATCAACAATTTCTGTTACGTTATCTCTCAATAATTGGGCTTGTTCTAAAGAAGCAGTTAACTGAGGAGCGATTTTTTTGATCTTTTCAATATCCTGATCGCTAAGATAAAGACCTTGATCATCTGCTTGCTGAAAAATGGCAATTAAATCAGATGAATACTTCTGATCCCAGGTCTGAAAACTAACAATCCGAGATTTTTTAATTAACTCTTGAGCTTTTTCACTAAGCATGATGACGATCTCGCAACTAAAGATAGGTTAGGAAAAATTTTATCCCTGACAAATATCCTGCCAAAACCTGGTCGAGATCGACGAAAATGTAAATTAAATTAAAAAATATTTGCTAACTTCAGCCATGGACATCGATTTAATAAAAGCCTATTTACAAGACTCTGACCCTCAAAAAAGAATGAAAGCAGTTTTAGAGCTGCGAAGTTTCGAGACAGAAGTCGCAGTTCCCTTGCTAATTGCACAGATGAAAGATAGCGAATTTTTAGTACGCTCTTTTGTTGCTATGGGTCTAGGCAAAAAACAAAATGCTGAGTCTTTTTCTCGATTGCTAGAAATGATGAAGTTTGACCGCGATCCTAATGTTCGTGCTGAGTCGGCTAATTCCCTTTCCCTATACGGAGAAGTTGCAGCCTCTCATTTATTACTTATGTTTGAAAAAGATGACAATTGGCTGGTTCGTCGCAGTATCTTGGCAGCTTTAGCGGAACTTAATTGCCCTCTTGAATTATTTGAATCAGCATTAATGGGTTTAGAAGGCGATGATCAAAGCGTCATGGAATCTTCGATAGAGTGTTTGAGCCTTCTTAGCGGTTCATCAAAACAAGCTGCGGCACTAGCCAGGTTATTATCCCTAGCGGAAAACGAATCTTGGCGAGTACGCTTAAGAGTTGCCAAAGCCTTGGGCAAGTTTTCCGATGCAGAGTCCAGAAAAGCTTTGGAAAAATTAAAACTAGACGCAGATCATAGGGTAGTTGGAGCCGCCTTAGAAAGCCTAGTTTAGTAAATAAAGGTTTGATGTAGATTGAACAAGTTAATCGCAAAATTGTTATCGGCAAACAATCTCGGCAATTGAGTTCAGGCAATATAGAATAGTGTTACATTAAGAATATTAACGGAAGCTCTAAACTGCTTTACAAACAACCAACACTGTGATCAAGAATCAATAATAGAGGCCTAATCTTATAAGATGCTATCCAGACAAAACATTGCCATCCCAAAAATCACTAGTTCTGTTTCAATTGAATCCCTAGCCGTAGATTATTTTCAAAAATCCCAGGGCGAATGGAAATCTCAGCGTCGCTACTATATGTTGAAACAAGAATCTGAACCACAAGAAGTGGAAAGTATTTTACTTGTCGAGTATTTAGCCCAAAATTCACCAGAATTAGTTGAGCTAGCCAACTTACACGAGCTAGAGAATGCAGATATTTTGACTTGCGGATCTAAGGTAACCTGGTCAAGCAATTATACTAATCGCGATCGCAAGGCATCTGAGGGAGCAACAATTTTCGGAATTGCAGGCAATAAAATGTACCGAGATCGTGGCTTTGCAACTAACAAACCAGTGATTGCAACTTATACATTTACTAATCCAGAAACCTTATGCTTAAGCACCAAGTATCAAGGTTCTTCGTTTGAAGAAGAAGTTAAGTTGGTTGGGTCAAATTATCGAACTAGACAAACTATCATCTCTCGGGCGCAACAAGAAGTGACAATCGGACAATATTTGGAAACCAGAATTGGTTAGGTTAATCTCTCAAATCCTAATTAGAGTAATAACTATTTCATGAGGCTAATTCTAAATATTGTATTAAAAATGTAATATTTAGATTAGCCTTAAATTGTAAAGATAACTGCAAAGTTATAGAGAAAAATTAGACAAAACAAACCAGACCTAAAAAAATTCCCTTAAGACTAGCGCTTGATGATACTGTTTAGTGTATCTTTTTACTGCAAAGGATTTTTACTGCAAAGGAGTATTTGAGGGAATGACGATGGCAAAGGTACTTGTCTCCGATCCAATTGATCAAGCTGGGGTAGAAATTCTTTCCCAGGTCGCACAAGTAGACATAAAAACAAAATTACCTCCAGAAGAATTAATAAAAATCATTCCTGAATACGATGCTTTGATGTTGAGGTCTGGAACTCAGGTAACACAAGAAGTAATCGAGGCTGGAAAAAAGCTCAAAATTATTGGTAGAGCTGGAGTAGGGGTAGACAATATCAATATCCCTACTGCAACCAAACAGGGAATTGTCGTGGTCAACTCTCCAGAAGGAAACACAATCGCAGCAGCAGAACATGCTTTAGCGATGATGTTGTCCTTATCCCGTCAGATACCTGCTGCTAATCAATCGGTAAAAGCAGAAAAGTGGGAACGAAAAAAGTTTATCGGCAATGAAGTCTACAAAAAAACCCTAGGTGTAGTTGGACTAGGTAAAATTGGTGCTCATGTTGCCAAGGTCGCCAAAGCAATGGGCATGAAGTTAATTGCTTATGATCCTTTTGTTTCTGATGAACGTGCAGAACGATTAGGCTGCCAGTTGGTTGAGTTAAAGCAACTTTTCCAAGAATCAGACTATATCACTTTACATATTCCCAAAACTCCAGAAACAGCAAACCTGATCAACGCTGAAACTTTGGCAACAATGAAGCCAAATGTCAGAATTATCAATTGTGCACGTGGTGGTGTTATTGATGAAGAAGCGATCGCTCAAGCTCTCAAAGAGAACAAAATTGGCGGAGCAGCACTAGATGTCTATGCCAGTGAGCCATTAGGAAAATCTCCTTTAACAGAGCTAGGACCAAACACAGTTTTAACCCCTCATTTAGGTGCATCTACCGCTGAAGCACAGGTAAATGTGGCTGTCGATGTGGCAGAACAAATTCGAGATGTGTTGCTTGGGTTGCCAGCCCGATCTGCGGTTAACATCCCCGGACTAAGCCCTGATGTCCTCGAAAAAATGAGTTCTTATCTAAAGCTGGCTGAAACTTTGGGCAATATGGTGGGGCAACTCGCAGGGGGCAGAATCAAGCAATTGACAATTCGCTTGCAAGGGGAATTGGCAAACGAAGATAGTAAACCACTGGTAATTGGGGCACTCAAAGGTCTTCTCTCCCAAGCCTTACGGGAAAGAGTGAACTATGTTAACGCTAGCCTAGAAGCCGAAGAGAGAGGAATTCGCGTCATTGAAACCAAAGATGCTTCTGTTAGCTACTATTCTGGAGGTTCTCTCTATTTAGAAGCAGAAGGCGCCAAAGGAAAACACTCGGTTATGGGCGCGCTCCTAGGAGACGATGAGATCCGCATTACTAATTTAGACGAGTTTCCCATTAACGTTCCTCCTGCGGGCTATATGCTATTTACCCTTCACCGCGATATGCCAGGAATTATTGGCAATATCGGCTCTTTGTTGGGTAGCTACAACGTCAATATTGCCAGTATGCAAGTAGGAAGAAAAATCGTTCGAGGTGATGCAGTCATGGTCTTGAGCCTTGATGATCCTTTACCAGAAGGAATCTTGGCAGAAATTACCAAGATAGAAGGTATTACCGATGCCTATACCGTCAAACTCGCCAGCTAAATTAGACAGGGCAAATTAGAAAGCTAGGCAATCAAGCCGCTCTCTCTCGTAAGGGAAAAAATAGCATTGCTGATTTAAAAGTTAAAAGATAGAAGGATTATGCTTAAAACGAGTATCCAAATTCTATTAGCTTTTGCAAATAGAATTTGAGATACGAGTTCAAATATTCATCATATTTCTCGTCAGCAATGCTTCCCCACTCCAATGAAATCAAAAAGTAAATCCACAAAATAAATACCAAGCCCGAGGAATTTGATGTCTAATCGCTGGTGGGAAATAACAGTAATCTGCGATCCAACTTTTGAAGAATCAATTTTTTGGCGATTAGATCAGTTTGGTTGCTCAGGAACAGTAATTCAGATTGGCAAAGAGGCACTAGGTCAAAGACCATTAGACCAGTGGGAACTAGAGCAAAAGCTCCAAAATCAAACTCAGTCAACTTCAACGATCAATGCTTATATTTCCGATCTTAAAAGTACTGCCACAGATTTGGATGGCTTAAATTCTGCAATTCAAACAGATGCCTTAGCTCAAGGAATTAGCTCCCCTCAGGTTAGCTGGCAACTCATCGAAGAAGAAGACTGGGCAAGCGGCTGGAAAGATTATTGGCAGCCTCAAGAAATAGGCGATCGCTTTTTGATCTATCCTGCTTGGTGGGAGGTACCTCAAAACCCAGAAAGACTATTAATGCGCCTCGACCCTGGGGCAGCCTTTGGCACTGGCACCCACCCTACTACCCAATTGTGCCTGGAATCTTTAGAGAGATATTTACCAACACAAGAAGATGCTGCTGAGGTAGCGATCGCTGATATCGGTTGCGGCTCAGGTATTCTCTCTTTGGGAGCAATGCTTTTGGGAGTAGAAAATATTATCGCGGTAGATAATGATCCTTTAGCTACTAAAACTTTTCGCAGCAACCTACAACTCAACCAAGTCGAGCCGAATCACGTTGTGATCAAAGAAGGAAGCATTGCCGAAATCGCCGCTTTACCAACTAAATATAACGGTGTAGTCTGCAATATTTTGGCAAAAATCATTGTGCAGTTGTTTTCCCAATTCAACCAAATTACGGAGCAGGGTAGCTGGGCAATTTTAAGTGGTATTTTAATAGAAAAACAAGCCGACGAAATTATCGAGTTAGCAGCCGAATATGGCTGGCAACTCGAATCAAGTCAAGAGCGTCAAGATTGGTGTTGTCTCAATCTACGACGTCTCTAATTTACCTAAGATTTAAACTCTTTTGGTTAGGCTCTTTTAGTTAAAATTTCGACTCCATCAGCAGTGACAGCGATCGTATGTTCAAACTGAGCCGAAAGTAAGCCATCAGCAGTAACCGCAGTCCAGCCATCATCTAACATGATCGCTTCCCAAGTCCCTTGATTAATCATCGGTTCAATCGTAAAAACCATCCCTGGCTTAAATCTCTTACCTTTACCTCTTCTGCCATAGTGAGGAATCTGAGGAGCAGTATGGAAAACATTGCTAACGCCGTGACCAACAAAATCCCGAACAACTGAAAATCCATTGGATTCAGCATGCTCCTGAATAGCAGCACCAATATCGCCGACTCTCGCTCCAGGTTTTACTTCGGCAATAGCTCGGTACAAACACTCTTCCGTAACTTCTACTAATTTTTTAACTTCTGGGGCAGGCTCGCCTACAAAAAAAGTTCGGGAAGTATCCCCATGATAGCTATCGAGAATAGGAGTCACATCAATATTGATAATATCTCCATCCATTAATATTTCTTTGGCATTGGGAACACCATGACAAATAACCTCATTAACACTGGTGCAAATTGAGCGAGGAAACGGATTTTTTTTAGAGCCATAACCTAAGGGAGCGCTAATCGCGCCTTTAGCTTGCGTCCACCTTTCAGCCTCATCATTAAGCTCTTGAGTACTCACACCAGGCTTCACCATTGGGGCAAGATGATCTAATAATTCTGCTGCCAAAGACCCAGCCTTACGCATTTTCTCTATTTCTCTGCTGGATAATAAAGTAACTCTCTCTGTTGCCATAGCTGTCTAATTTTGGTTCTATCTTGATAACTACAAATGCTCTCTGTAATAGATTAGCTTAACAGTTTAGACGATAACGTTTGAAGGGAGAACTAGGCGATCAGAGCAACAATTTCAAAATTGAATCTAAAAACAACAAAAAAAACACCCTAAATAAGGGTGCAAAAAAAAATTATTAAAAAAGTTAAGTCTAGCGAAATCCTACTGCGGCTTGCCATACAAAAGCTAACAACAAGAAAAATACAGGGATTACGGGTAAGGCATCTACTAAGGGGCCAAATGCTTGATAAGCTTCAGGCAATTCTGCCAATAACATAGCTGCTTCCATATATATATCTACCTTTCAAAATTTTTATCAAAGATAATGACAATATTATCACGAAACGATTACTTGCTTATTTTTAAGAAATTTTAAGTATCTATCGATGATTACTCAACAAAAACTAAGCTGATTAGCTTTCACCTTGAAAATAAGATTACTCAAGAATTCGAGATATTCTTCCTCAAAAACCGAACCATTCCAGCAGCCAAATTGGACGTTACTGAATTAACAACAAATAGTTAACTTTTCTGTCCTCAAATTAGCAGCGCCCTCAATCATGATGACTAGGATGAGATCATTAGGTTGGGATCACTAGTTCGAAACATTAAATTAAGGCAGCCAAGGATATTGACGAAAATCTGGCTGGCGCTTGTCCAAAAAAGCTTGTTTTCCTTCAGAACCTTCCTCAGTCATGTAGTAGAGCATAGTCGCATTACCTGCTAATTCTTGAATCCCAGCCTGCCCATCACAATCAGCGTTAAAAGCGGACTTAAGACAACGAATAGCGATCGGGCTTTTTTGCAATATTTCTTGCGCCCACTTAACTCCTTCTGCTTCAAGTTGATCAACAGGAACAACACAGTTAACTAAACCCATTTCTAAAGCCTGCTGAGCATCATATTGACGACAGAGAAACCAGATTTCACGAGCTTTCTTTTGACCGACAACCCGAGCCAAATAACTGGAACCAAAGCCACCATCGAAACTACCTACTTTTGGTCCTGTTTGTCCAAAAATCGCATTGTCGGCGGCAAGGCTAAGATCGCAAAGTAGATGCAATACATGACCCCCGCCGATCGCATAACCAGCAACCAGAGCGATCGTTACCTTGGGAATAGACCGAATCAACCTTTGCAAGTCCAAGACGTTCAGTCGGGGAACACCATCATCATCAATATAGCCAGCTTTCCCTCTAATACTTTGATCTCCTCCAGCACAAAAAGCATACTTACCATCAGTATGTGGCCCCGCGCCAGTCAATAGAATAACGCCAATTCGACTATCTTCTCTCGCATTGCAAAAAGCATCATACATCTCGAAAACAGTCTTGGGGCGAAACGCATTGCGCCGATGGGGACGGTTGATCGTGATTTTTGCGATTCCATCTCCTTTCTGGTAAATAATATCTTCGTACTCTTTAACAATTTGCCACTGTGTATTCATCACGATATCCATTACGCCTCATACCATTCCATTTACTAGATTTTTAATCTACATTTGGTATCTAAAATCATCCTAAAAACTTAGCTTACTACTTCTCACAAAATATGAAGCAATGTAGCAGGAGCATAGCAACTTTATCAGACTTTTCTCTAGTTCTAACTTTAGATTCAAACGAAGACTTAATTCTATTTTTGGCTATTTAACCTTTACAAAAACAAGAAGTTATCTTCATCTAAATAAGATTAAGAAGTGTAAGGAAAATTGTTAAGCAATAATAAAATTTGACGTAATACAGACGGGGATCGCCCTTAAGATAAGGAATCTACTTGAATTCTAGATTAAAATTGAGAAAGTACAAAAAGAGAAAAATCACCAACCGACTAATTTTTTAAATTACAATTGACTACAAAGTTAAGTATTTCTCAATATAAAAAATCAAGTAAATATTCTAGACAACAATCAATCTTTATTAACGTCAATAAAAATCTACATTTTAACAATGAATATTAAACAAAAAATTTACTGTCCTAACTGCGGAAGAACAGCAGAAAAACATCAATGTTCAGAAACATCAATTATCCGCACCTCTTGTCCTGAGTGCGATTATCTTTTAGTTCAAGATTTCCAGACAGGAAGAGTAATCGAAGCCTATGCTCCTGGAATTAATTTTGCGGGAATCAATTTCACTCCAGCTGAGATCGAGATGCGCGCAGTTGCCCACAAGCAGCATTAGCCTCTAAACCGCGAGAATAGCGAGTACTAACTGCAATGTTGGCATTTTCAAGAACCTGAGCAAATTGCTCAATGCTGCGTTGACCAGGTCGCTGGTAATCAACTTCAGAAATTGGGTTATAAGGAATTAAATTGACATGAGTTTGAAATCCTTTAAGGTGGGTCACCAGTTCCTTAGCATTACTCACTGAATCATTAACCCCAGATAGGAGGACATATTCAAATGTGACTCTTCTACCTGTGATTTCCACATACTTACGGCATTCAGCTAGTAGCTGAGTTAAAGAATAGTTGATGGCACTAGGTATTAACTGCTCTCTAAGTTTCTGGTTAGAGGCATGCAGACTAACCGCAAAGGTAATTTGCAACTTGTGTCGGGCTAGTTCTAAAATACGTTTGGGAATGCCAACCGTTGAAAGAGTAAGCGATCGCTGACCAATCCCCACATCTTGATTAAGAGACTTAACTGCCTTAACAACTTCATCCAAGTTAATTAAAGGTTCACCCATCCCCATAAAGACGACGTTACTTACTCTTTGCCCAAAATCTTCTTGGACAGTTAAGACCTGGTCGATTATTTCATGAGCTTTAAGATTACGAGAAAAACCCCCTTTGCCAGTAGCACAAAAATCGCAAGCCATCGGACAACCCACTTGCGAGGAAACACAGACAGTTAATCTTTTCGAGGTGGGAATGCCAACCGCCTCGATAATATACTCATCAGCGAGCTTCAAAAGATACTTGCGAGTGCGATCTGGGGCTGAGCTAGTAAAGTGAATTTGCGATCGCCCAATAGGATAATCAGCCAACTCTGCTCGAAATTGCTTCGGAAAAACAGTAATTGCTTCGAGAGATCTTGCTCCTTTTTGATAAAGCCACTGGTATAGCTGCTTACCTCGATAAGTGGGCTGTCCCTGTTCTTGAACCCAATCAGTTAATTCCTGTTGAGA
>CALKUU010000085.1 GCA_937996665.1 uncultured Xenococcaceae cyanobacterium
AAACCTGTCACAATAGTTATAACCAAAGGGATAGTTACAGCAAGGACAATACCTTGATTTTTTTCAGTTTCTTCTTGAGTGACAATGGTTGTCGCTGCCATTTGGGTTAGATAAATAACAACCATTCCCATAACGGCGATCGCAATGTTAATCACGGTGATTTCTGTAACTTGATGGACAAGCTCAAAACCCAGGGCGATCGCAATTCCCGAGACCAATAAAACCACAAAACTCATTCCTAAGCCCCAATAGTTAATTGGCTTATTAAGCTCATTTTGACTCGGCACAGCAATTTCGTCCCAAAAACTAACCTTTAACTCTTCTAAAGCCGTTACGGCATCAGGATAACGATCAAATACTTCTGATTCTGTCATCGTAGCCAGCCAAGTTTGAAAATCACTATCAATCTCAAAATCTTGTAATTCAGTTTGCAATAGCGCCAACTTCCCTAAATCAAAAATAGTTGGAAGATTATTCTTCACTTGATCATTTTCTGCTCCTTCAGAAAGCAAATTCTGCCCAGAAATTAAACGCGATGATAATTGCCGAAGAATCACTTCCTCTAGAGTTGAACCCAAACCATAAAGATCGGTTGCCAGACTAGGAGACTGCCATTGCTCAGGAGCAATAAATAAGGCATTATCCGTTTTGACTAATCGAGGATCTACCCTGAGATTGTTATTCTGCATGAGACTAAACCCACTGAGATAAACATTGCAATGTTGATCGACAAGAATATGCTCAGGGGTAATATTGAGATGTAAAACGGGGGGTTCTTGCTTTTGTAAATAGACTAAAATTTCCAAACTTTTGAGAGCAATTTTGACAATACCCTTAGCAGTTAGATCTTGGCTATTCGCAAGTGATTTTCCTGGCAAATACTCACGAACAAAACAAAAACTATTCTCAGTTTCAAAACTCCCAATCACCTTAGGAACCCCAGAATGACTTAAAGATTGCAAGAGTTCTATCTCTTGTTGACAAGCCTGATATCCAGACCAACTAGAACTATCTTTCGCAAAGCAAAACTGTTTAATAACAACTGTTACAGAATCTATCTCTTCAGCGATCGCTTCTGCCTGCCAAACAAAAACCGAACCATGAGAAGAAGGGCTTAAAAGTCGACTAACTTGGTAGCCATAATCATCAAAATCAGGAAATGGAGGTTGATCACTCATCAGTAAAATAAATTACCTTCCAATTAACTTGAGATAGAAAGAAAATATGCTATGCAATTTCGAGTTTAATTAGAGTCTTCAACAAAAATAATTTTTCAAAAATTCATGTCGCTAACACTTACAAATTTCAGACGACTTAATTAAACAACAAACAACACATCAATATAAAAGTAAGCAACTATAGTTTAAGTTCAATTGCACTAACTGCTAAACATAACCAACCTAAAATAAAGGCAATTCCACCCAAAGGAGTTATTGCTCCAAACTCCCTAATTTTTGTTAGGCCCAATGCGTATAAACTACCAGAGAAAAGAATTATTCCAACAATGAAGGCTATCCCACCAATCATAAGAGCGAGAGAAGGTTCTTCTAACTGATTAATTAGCAACGCTAGTAAAATCAAAGCCAAAGCATGATACATCTGGTACGTAACGCCAGTTTCCCATGCGGCTAAAGCTTTGACACTAACGTAATCTTTCAAAAGATGACTAGCAAAAGCCCCTAGCAAAACTGAAGTCCCTGCAAAAATCGAACCGCTAGTCAGAAAAACTTTCACCATTGCAATATAGATGTTTTTATTTAGGATCTGCATTATTCGAGATATCTACTCGATCCTAACGTATAGGTACAACAAGTTGTTACCGAAAGACTGCATTAGAAAAAGCATTTAGCAAAATATTACTGGGAAATCATTGCCGTAAATTGAAGGTTATCTTCCCAGGACTAGCAAGCGACTAATCAATAATCAATGACTGTGGAGAGAGAGATATTTATGTTCATTTCATAACTTATGTGGGTACATTAAATAATAAGACTTTGAGTCTGTTTATTTCCTCTCAAGCCAGTGGTTGATTATTGTGGATCAAGTCAATATTCTCGTCGTTGACAGCACACCAAAAAATCTAGAATTTCTTACTCAGATTTTAGTTAAGCAAAATTATAGTGTTCTCACTCACTCCAACCCAGAATCTGTCTGGGAGGTATTGGAATCAGGATGGGCAAAGTTAGTGTTGCTCAATTTCGATGTCTTAGATCTCAGTATCAACGAGTTCTGGGAAAATTTGCAGTCTTATTCAAAAGCACAAAATATTCCAATTATTTTTTTTCATAGCGATCGCCAAAAAGGGCAAGCAAAATATTTAGAAATTCAGTCAGAATCGAATAATATTCAAACAGACTATATATCAAATTTTCTGATCCCAGAAGAAGTTCTAATTAGGGTCAAAAATCAATTAATAACCAAAAATAACCAGACAAAAATTGATCAAGAGAGCAAACAACTTAAAATCAATATCCAGAGAGAAACTTCTGAAGTAGCGAACAATAATAAAAAGCTAGAGGCAGAGATAAAACAACATCAGAAAACACAAAATACACTTATCAAACTAGCTCTGCATGATTCAATAACTGGATTACCAAATAGAAATTCTTTCCTAGGAAAAATCAAACAGCTACTGCCTAAGTATCAACAACAATCGGAATATCAATTTGCAGTACTTTTAGTTGGCAGTAAGCAAACAGAACAAGCAAAATTAGCTCTCAATTATTCACATATCAGGCAGCTATTAATTTCTATTGCTAATCGACTACAAGCTTGCTTACCAAGCTCTGCAACATTAAGCCGCTTCGAAAGTGATAAATTTGCAATCATTTTAGAGCACATCACAGAAGGACAAGAAGAAATAATCAAGTGGATAGAAGTCATCCAAAAAGAATTTAGTCAATCTTTTCAGGCAAAAGAGATAACATCATTAAACCTAGATTTAGAACATAATAATTTTACATGCGAAATAGGAGTTGTTCTCAACAAAAATGATTATTTTGCAGCTTATGAAATTCTGCTAAATGCCGAAAAATCTTTATTTAGGGCTCAGAAAACGAGAAGTATTGGATATCATTTTTATACCAACAAATTAAATAATACTCATAGCTTGAGTAATCAAATTCATCCCAACATAAATAATTTAAATCTTGATATATTCAATCTTCAAAAAGATATAGATAAAGATAATAAAACATTTAAAGTATTCAAAGATCACTTTTATGAGTCAATAACTAGAGAAAAGATAACTTTGTACTATCATCCAATTTTTTCTTTTAATAGATTTGCAAAAAAAGATCTAAGTAATCATCAAATTGTTGGTCTAGAGATCCTTGATAACCTGCATAATAGTTACAGAAAAATTCTAATTTTAACTAATCTATTTGAAGAACTAAAAGAAGCAGAATTCAATAATTATTTGACTAATTTTACCCTTGAATATGCATGCTTCCAAATAAGAGCATTGCAAATGCAGAATCAAAACCAGCAAGACTTTTTCTTGACAATTAAATTAACTAAAAATAGTTTATTACAAAGTTTATTACCAACCAAAATTAGCAACATTCTCAGAGAAACAGATTTAGATCCAAAATCTCTACATCTTGATATTAAGCTAGATGACAAAACTTGGTTGAACAAGCAAATTTTATCAAGAATTCAAGAATTAGCCAGACTGGGAGTTTTTATTAATCTAGACTGCGGCAATCTAAATCATGAGACACTTATCAAAATTAGTGATTTATTGCCCTTTAACAGCTTCAAAATTCCAGGAATAGTTACTCCTCCAATTATCAATCAAGAAGATTTGTTCACTTCACATTCTTCCCAAACAATGCTCTCAGGAGAAACAGAGGTTATTAAAACAATCACTCTGGCTCATCAAAAAAATATAACCGTTATGGCACAAGGAATAGAAACAGCCGAACAACTAAAATATTTATCTTCTATTGATTGCGATTATGGTCAAGGTTCTTGGTTTTCTAAACCACTAGATAAAACAGCATTAGAATCTTTTCTTATTTGGGGCACCTAAGCCTGAGAAAAATTAAAGATAGATAATTTCAGTACAAGAGTTATGTTTAGCCTGGTGTAGACCAGTTAGCAATTTCTTTTTGCCGAGAACGAGCTATAACTAAACAATCATCATCAACATCTTTAGTTACTACGGATCCAGCGGCAACAGTAACATTTTGACCAAGAGTAACAGGTGCCACCAACACACTATTAGATCCGGTTTTAGTACCACTCTTGATAGTAGTACAATGCTTATTCACTCCATCATAATTGGCAGTGATTGTCCCTGCCCCGATATTAACTTTTTCGCCTAAGGTTGCATTACCCAAATAGGAAAGATGGGCTGCATTGGTATTTGCGCCAAGGCTACTTGTTTTGATTTCGACAAAATTACCAATTCGACAATTAGCGGCAATCCTGGCATCTCCTCGTAGATGAGCATAGGGACCAATAGTTGTATTGTTATCTATTGCAGAATCGCTTACAACCGAATACAGAACCTTCACATTTTCGCCAATAGTGCTGTTCTTAATTAAGCTACCAGGGCCAATTTGGCTACCCCGTTTAATAATCGTATTCCCTTGCAAATGAGTTTGTGGCTCAAGAATAACATCAGATTCCAATTTAACTGTCTCATCTATCGTAATCGTATCTGGGTTATGCATCATCACCCCAGCTTTCAGCCAATTCTCTTTGATTCTTGTTTGCAAGATATCATAGGCATTAGCTAATTGGAGACGGTCATTTATCCCATTAATTTCTTGATAGTCCTCAACATCAAAAGCCGTTACTTTATCTAGATAATCGACTACTTCAGTTAGATAGTATTCTTGCTGATCGTTATTTGTCGAAAGCTTGGGCAGCGCTTGGGCTAACTTTTGCCAATCAAAGCAGTAAATACCGGCATTAACACGATTATTTAGCTTTTGCTCAGAACTACAGTCTCGATCTTCAATAATTTGATGAATTGTTTGATCTTGATTACAAACAATGCGTCCATAACCTTGAGGATCAGGAAGCAAAGCTGTTAACAAAGTGGCTGCACTTTTACTTTTTTGGTGAAATTCGACTAGCTTTTGCAGCGTCTCAGCTCGCAATAAAGGCGCATCACCATTAATCACTAATAACTCGCCTTGATAATTAGTGAGGGACTTGAGTAATTGCTGCACAGCATGACCAGTACCTAGTTGTTCTTTTTGCTCTACAAATTCTAAATTTTGGCGATCGCTCAATGCTTGTTTAACCTTTTGACCTTGATAGCCAATAATTACGAGTTGTCTTTCTGGTTGTAGTAAATGACAACTATCTAACACTCTCCCGACTAAAGACTTACCTGCTAGTAAATGAAGAACTTTAGGAAGATCAGACTTCATTCGAGTTCCTTTCCCTGCGGCTAAAACTGCTACTGCTACCATAATCCCTAGTTAGTGACACAATCCGCTTGGCAGTATAACTTTTCTCATCCCTCATTCGCAATTGAAATTATCTATCTAATCATCAAAATTAATGGAACAAGTTTATCTGCCGTAATGTAAAGCTCTTTTGTCAAAAAGAGAGGCTATATTGACTCAGGCTCTAAGCATCAACTTCAATCCTTCTAAACAAATAATAATTATAAAACTCACTTTGGAGTTAATCGCTAAATTCACTGACCAATAATCGTAAATTATCAATTGGATTGATGGATTTTCAGGATCTAAGATTAAAATTATTTTTCTTTTTAAATTGCAATTCTGGTAATTAAACTAATCCCACAACAGATAAATTAGGAATCCTGCATTTCTAAAAATTAAAGTTAATATTTCCCCCCCCCGACAAGCTACTCAAATTAGCTTATTGAAGAGAAGTAAATCTTGATATCTAATCGCTGAAAAGCTTATGAATCAATGATTTTTGGACTTAGCAAGTGATTATACTTAATAACCTATTATGTCTTTTGCTGAATCGCCCCATAAAGCACTTAGAAATTTTTATCAGAATTATCAGCGAAAAACTGGCGATAGTAATTTATCAGCCTTAAAATTGGGATAGTAGCTAATGACTTTGGAATTAATGCCAAATGCTTTTATTCTCAAAACTAGCTTGGGATGCATAAAAGTGAGGATAAACTTTTTGATTGAGGCTAAGCAAAAGTATCAATCATCACTAAGTAATGGTGAATGAATAAAAAATACTATGATTTGATCAAAGCAAATATTTTAATTGTCGATAATTCACCAGAAAATCTACGTCTTTTATCATCACTTTTGATAAAACAGGGTTATCGAGTGAACTGTGTTGCCGATGGAGAAATGGCATTACACGCAGTTAAAGGAAAACTTCCCGACTTAATCATTCTGGATGCTTTAATTCCCTTAATCGATGGTTATCGTTTGTGTCAGATTCTCAAGACAAGTGAGAAAACAAAGCACATTCCAGTCTTGTTTATTAGTTCGCTAGACTCCGAAAAAGATAAAGTAAGAGCATTTCAATTAGGTGCGGTTGACTACATCACTAAGCCCTTTTTCTGGGAAGAAGTTATTGTTCGGGTTCAAGCACAACTTAAATGGAATCAACAAAAAAAGCACTTGCAAACCTTAGTGCAAACTCAAGTTACTCAACAACAAGAACTTGAACAAAAATTAAGTCAATCTAGAGTTTTGCTGTCTGGAGTTTTAAATAGCTCTCTAGATGGAGTTGCTGTCTTCGAATGTATTCGTGACAAATGGGGAAAAATAATTGATTTTCGTTGGCTAGTATCCAATCCAGTTGCCACTATGACAGTAGGGGAAACAAAAGATAGTCTCGAAGGAAAAGAACTATACAAACAACTCAACTTAACAGGACACCTTTTCGAAGGATTATTTAACTTATTTGTGCAAGTAGTAGAGAATTGCACAGTCCTCAATAAAGAGCATTACTACAAAACCGATAATGCTTGGTTTCATATTGTAGCAGTCAAGCTCAATGACGGCTTTGCTATGACTTTTCGAGATATTACGGAACGCAAACAGATGGAAATAACGTTGAGGGAAGTTAACGAGGAATTAGAACGTCAGGCAAATATTGATAGTCTCACTCAAGTATCTAATCGCAGGCGTTTTGATGAATACTTAACTCAAGAATGGTCGAGATGCACTAGGGAAAAAGAATATTTGTCCCTAATTTTTTGCGATGTAGATTATTTTAAACTTTACAATGATGCTTACGGTCATCAAGCAGGCGATCGCTGCTTGTTTGAAGTCGCACAGGGGATGGAGTTGATCATAAAAAGACCGGCCGATGTAGTTTTTCGCTATGGCGGTGAAGAATTTGCAGTAATTCTTCCTTTCACCGAAGGCGAAGGCGCCTTAAAAGTAGCACAAGAAATTAAGCAGGCAATTTCCCAACTAAAAATTCCACACCACATTTCTGAGGTGAGCGAATATGTAACGCTAAGCCTAGGAGTATCTAGTATAATTCCAGTTGCGAATATTAGTCCAAAAGCACTTATTGAAACCGCAGACCAAGCATTATACGAAGCAAAACACAGAGGGAGAAACCAGGTGGTTTATAAGAGCCTCAAATTGCCTACCCCTCAATCCCAAGTCTAATTGTCTCATTACAACTTAATCAAAGTCGATACAAATATAGATGAAGAGCGTCAATAAACCTCACATCTTCACAACTGTATCCAACAAAAACAAATGACAGACAAGACAATAATCATGAAAACAGATTAAGACTTACACGAACAAAGATAACCCTCTCCTCTTATTTCATGGGAAGAAGATTATCTAATAAAAACGGTTAGCTCTATCCAATTAGTAAGCTAAAGTTTCCAAAGTCTCCTTTAAATAAAGACGCACAGCCAAATCTAAATCATTTACATTTAGCGCTTCCTGCTCTGTTTGCCATCGCCTAAATCCTGAACTCTTAGAGATTGCTAAACGCAAACTACTCCAAATAGCATCTTCTTGACCCTCTTCAGAGTCTCTAGCCAAAAATGATTTTATCATTTACTTTATTCTCTTCTTTCTTCTATATTCTAAAGATAACTTATCCATCGCACAGTGCTGTATTTATGATTACACAACTTGAACGTTTTTATTATCCAAAACCTTCTCAGAGATAGCTAATACAACGACAAAAACGTAATATCACCTCAGAAAGACCGATAAAAAATCAAACAAGCAATCATCTTACATTAATTTTAAATAACCAGCTCTAGACTGTAGCTAAAGTACGACGTTTAAGAACCATTTCGTAAGATTCAATAATATCGCCCTCTTGCCAATCATTAAACTTACTGGTTCCAATCCCACATTCATAACCGGCAGCTACTTCTCGGGCGTCTTCTTTCATTCGTTTTAAGGAATCAAGATTGCCTTCAAATATAACTTTATTGCCTCTACGAACCCGAATTTGACAATTTCGAACTAACTTGCCTGACTGAACATAACACCCAGCAACAGCACCACGGCCAACTTTGAAAACGGCTCTTACCTCGACCTGACCTAACGCCTCTTCGATTTCCTCGGGATCTAGTAGCCCTTCCATTGCGCCTTGGATATCATCAAACAATTTATAAATAATGTCATATTGACGAATATCTACACCTTCTCGATCAGCTGCTTGACGAGAACCACTAGCTAAAGTGGTATTAAACCCAATAATAACCGCACCACTAGCTGCGGCTAAATCAACATCTGTTTCTGTCACTTCTCCAGGAGAAGCAAGTAAAATCCTAATTTGTACTTCATTCTGAGGTAACTGTTGAAGTGAGCCGATAATAGCTTCTACAGATCCTTGAACATCAGCTTTAAGAATTAAATTTAATTCTTTAAGTTCTCCCTCTTGAGCCTGAGCAGAAAGGGTACTAAGACTAACTCGTCGAGAAGACATAGTCTGTTGCAATCTAGAATCCCTTTGTTGTTGAGCATTGGCTTCAGCAGTAGTTCTTGCTTCTTTCTCGCTAAGGAAAACATCAAACTCGTCTCCTGCTTCAGGAACTTCTCCTAGCCCAAGAATCTCAACCGCAAAAGATGGACTAGCTTCCTCAACCTTCTCGCCACGATCATCAACCATTGCTCTGATTTTACCAAAGACAGCGCCCGCAACAATGCTATCCCCAATCCGTAAAGTACCATTTTGGACAAGTAATGTTGCAACAGGACCTCTTGTCTTGTCTAAATGCGCTTCTATTATTGTTCCTTTCGCAGGCCGATTTGGGTTTGCAGACAATTCCTCTACTTCTGCAACTAACACAATCATTTCCAAAAGTTCATCGAGGTTTTCGCCTTTAAGCGCACTAACAGGAACCATGGTAGTGTCTCCACCCCAATCTTCTGGAACTAGACCCTGTTCAGTTAATTCTTGCTTGATGCGGTCAGGATTTGACTCTGGTTTATCAACCTTGTTAATAGCAACAATTAAAGGAACCTTAGCAGCCTTAGCATGACTAATAGCCTCTTTAGTTTGAGGTTGAACACCATCATCAGCGGCAACAACCAAAATAGCAATATCAGTAACTCTCGTTCCTCTTGCTCTCATAGCAGTAAAAGCTTCATGACCTGGGGTATCAAGAAAAACAATTTGCTGATGCTTGCCACCATGGTCGATATTGACATGATAAGCACCTATATGTTGAGTAATACCTCCTGCTTCACCTTGCACAACCTTGGTCTGACGAATTGAATCAAGCAGTGTGGTTTTCCCATGATCTACGTGCCCCATGATAGTGACGACGGGAGGACGGAGCTGCAAATTATCCAGATCTTCCTCATTCAACATCACAGTTTCTTTGACTGCCGCAGATTGAGCCTCAGGAGTATCAACTAAAACACCTAACTCTTCTGCAACCAACTTTGCAGTATCCAGATCTAAAGTTTGAGTTATATTTACAGCAATACCTCTAGCAAAAAGATTGCGGATAATGTCTGTTTCCGGAATTCGGAGCAGTTCAGCTAACTCCCGAACAGTTAAATCGCTAGTTAACTCAATGATTTCAGGAAGAGTTTCTACCACTTTCTGATCGCGACGATCAGACTTTGAAGATTTCTCGGATCTTCCAACTGATTTCTTGGGTTTCTTAGTACTTTTTGGACCAGCGTTAGTTGCCGGTTTTTTGTCCTGCAAAGACTTAGGCTTAGGCGGACGGGCTATCGATAGGCTAATCGCAGTTGAATTAGCATTAGAATCCGTGGTAGTTCCAAAATCATCATCATCGTCATCCACAATTGGTTTGGGACGACGCTTATTTTTACTCCCAGACTTAGATTTCTGTCCTAGTAAACTTTCATCGCCATCTTCCCAAGTTTTTTCCTTTACTTTGCGAGGAAGATTAGGGCGCTGGAGTTTATCCGGTTGTCTTCTTGGTGCGACATGAAGAACTTCAACCTCATCGATATCAGAAGAAATATCAAAATCATCTTCACTTCCTGAAGATTTATTGGCAGGCTGCTTATTAAGAATTTGTGGAGGGGCTTGTAGTTTTGGCAATCTAGGGGGACTAGTCACCCCGGATTTAGTTGGGCTACTTGAAACATTTCCAACCGTTTCCTGTGATCTTTTATTAGATTTCTCAGCAACCTTAAGCTGATTGTCAGCCCGATCAGCTCTCTTGGTAAGTTGAAGGACTCTACTAGATCGAGTAGTTGTACGACCAGGCTGAGGTCTAGAAGGTGGAGATATCAGATTTTGCTTTTCTTCTGTGACATTTTGCCCAGAAACATTATTTTCTGGAGGAGTTAATAAATTTGACTCTTTCTTCCCTGAAGCAGGTGAGGGAGACTTTAGTTCTGGCTGAGATATATTTACGGCTGTATTACCTTGAGGAGAAGACGGAGCGTGGGTTGGCAATTTAGGTGGTCCTGAAAGAGTAGGGGTTGATCCTGAATCTTTTTCAACAGATTGGGGTTGAGAGGGAGGTTCAGCTCCCTCATTATTTCTATGATGAATTGCTAAAATTTGAGGCTTACTTTTTCCTTTTCCTTTATTGGCTTTAATATTTTTGGGGCTGGAAATTTTGTTGGTACTAGTGGACGGCTTATCGTCGACAGGAGTATAGTTCGCGGCTTTAGATCTTACTCGTTCGGCTTGATCATCAGTGATAGTGCTACTATGACTCTTCACCGCAATATTAAGGGCTTCACAAATCTCTTTGATATCTTTGTTCTCCAAGTTAAGCTCTTTCGATAATTCATAAATTCTAATTTTGTCGTTGCTCATCCACTATTCCCCCTAATGCCGATACTATAATAAATTGTCAATTTTCAGAACTTTCTTTGATTCGGTCTCTTTTTTTCTCACGGTTTTTGATTTAAATAGTGGTTTTCTTTAACCATGGAGTAGGCCCGCAATTCTAACTCATTTGGCAGAAATACTAATAATTCTAGAATAAATTACTCCAGTTTATTATTTATTGTAGAGAAAAATATCAAAGTATTTTAATTTTTTATTTACCTGATGTTTTCTAGATGAGATATATTAAATTTATTTTTTAGTATTTCAGACTATAACATTTACTGTTTGCCTAAATCACTGTATATCTTTTCAGGAACATTAATTCTCAGAGACTTTCGTAATCTATTTTTCTTTTGAGCCACTTCAAGGCAATTTTTATCGGGGCACAAATAGGCAGAACGTCCCATCCCTGAACCCACTTTAATCTGATCGTCGGGATAGGATCTAACAACCCTCAAAAAAGACTCTTTAGGAGCTGTCAACCTACAAGAAATACAACGTCGATAATTTTTTTGCATAAATTAAATTAACAATTAAAGATAATTAGGCTTCATCTAGGCAATTGGGTGAAATAGCAAACCAAAATCCGATTGCGCTAAACAGCTTTTAATTTACCTCTGCTATCTCCGGATCAGATATCGTAGGTTCTGATGCAATTTCAGCCTCAGCATCACTTGCAGCATCTTCTACTTTAGTTGCTTCTGATTCAATTTCAGCAATATTATCTTCGGGAAGATTGCTCAAGTCAGCCTCATTTTGCTGATTTGAAAAATTCACTTCTTCCTCATCATAAAGAGCAACATCTTTAATATCGATTTTCCAACCAGTCAGACGAGCAGCTAAGCGAACATTTTGCCCTTCTTTCCCGATCGCCAAACTAAGTTGATCTTGAGCAACCAATACCAAAGATTTTTTTTCTTCTGTATCGACTAGCAAAACTTGGTCTACCCTAGCTGGACTTAGAGAATTGGCAATATATGTTGCGGGATCAGGAGACCAACGAATAACATCGATCTTTTCTCCTCTTAATTCATTAACAACTGCCTGAATTCGCGAACCTCTAGCTCCGATACAAGCTCCTACTGGGTCAACATCTCTTTCCAAGGTATCTACCGCAATTTTAGTTCGTACGCCAACATATCTTGAGGGAGGATGAGATTCTCTAGCAACAGCAACAATGCGAACGATCTCTTCTTCAATTTCAGGAACTTCGTTGGTAAATAGTTCAACAACTAAACCAGCTGCACCACGAGACACAATTAACTGTGGACCTCGATAAGGAGTTTCTCTAACTTTTTTTAAGTAGACTTTAAAAGTTGCATTGGATCGGTAGGTATCGTTTGGGAGTTGCTCTCTCTTAGGCAGTTCAGCTTCAACTTCGGGTTGACCCACACCACTACTAACGGAAATAATCGCCGACTGTCTTTCAAATCTAAGAACTTGTCCTTGTAAGACGGTTCCTTCTAAGTCTTTGAATTCATCTTGAATTAGCTTCCTTTGGCGATCGCGCAGCTTTTGCAAGAGAACCTGTTTAGTCTGAATGGCAGCCATGCGACCAAAATCACTCTGTTCTGGTGTGACATCAACCGTTACAGTATCACCGATTTGAATATCAGAATCGCCTAATAACTCTTCTATTTCTTCAAAAGCAATTTCACGATCAGGATCAAGAATTTCTGCTTTGGGCATATCCACAATCATTTTGGTAGTTATGACTTGAAATCCTTCTTCTTCAACATCTAGATGAACATTAAAATGCTCAAAATGTTCTTCATTAAATTGATATCGATTAACTTCTCTTGTTCTCCGAAACCGCTCATAGCCTTTAATTAAAGCTTCTTTAAGAGCTTCTTCCACATCATCGGTCGATAAATTATACTGCTGACTAATCTGCTCGATCATATTCCCCAAGCCGGGGAGACTAACTATAGTCATAATTTTTTTCTCCGTGTCAAATTAGGTAAACGTCAAAACAATACTTTATAAGCCCAGGAAAGACTTAAGTTAAAAATTTTCAATGTTGTTCATCAAATTGAACTGTTAATACTAAGTTGCGGGGAATAGTGATTTTTTTCCCTTTTTGGTTGAGATAGACTGAATCTTGATCTCGCCCCAATAATGTTCCTTGCCATTCTGTTTTTTTTCTGTGGGGTTCACTGGTTTTGAGAATTACCGCAAATCCCTTAAACGAAGTAAATTCGCGATCGCTAGTTAGATAGGTTGGAACTCCTGGACTCGAAACCTCCAAGACATAAGCGCCAGAAATAATTTCTTTTCCCTCAAGCTCAGCTTCTAGAGTCCGACTCATCTGTTCACAATCTTCCAATCCAGTATCTTTAGTCAAATTACGAATATCGACTCTCAATACAGGTGGGTTTCTATTAGTTTGAAAGACAATATCTACCAGTTCTAAATTGAGCTGCTGGGCTAAAGGCGATACTATCTCAATTATCTGGGGAATAGCAGGATGAGTCATGGGGTCGAATGATGGTATCAAAAAAATCTAGTTGGTTGTTAACTTTTACAACAAAAAACTAAAAGCTCAATAGTAGCTAAAAATCATTAAAGTTTTATACAAATCATTTTTCGAAAAAACTAACGGGTCTAAAACAATAAAAAAAGCGGGCTAGACCCACTCTCTATCTGATTTAGATGTTCAAGACAGGCAGCAAATAAACTACTTTACTTGCAAACGCCAACTTATATTAACAATAATCGTTAGGTTTTTCTTGTTCCTAAATCTTTTTTCTAGATCAACTGCTGCTTGAGTAGCTAGATATTCAGGTGCCAATAAGATATGGCACTCATGATTTAGAATAAGCAACTCAACTAAGAATTATGCTCTCTGTACCAATTAATGGTGTTTGTCAGTCCTTGACGAAAATCAGTCTTAGCTACAAAAGCAAACTTTTCTTGGGCTCTCGATGTATCCAAACATCTTCGTGGCTGTCCATTGGGCTTTTCGGTATCCCAAATTATTTCACCAGTAAATCCCATCAGTTCACAGATCAGTTCAACTAAGTCAAGAATAGAAATTTCAGCATTGGTGCCCAAATTAACAGGATCGCTCTCGTCATATTTTTGGGCAGCCATAACGATTCCCCTGGCTGCATCAGTGGAGTAGAGAAACTCTCTAGTTGGACTACCATCACCCCAAACGGTCAAAGTCTTTAAACCTTGCTGCTGCGCTTGGTGAACCTTGTAAATTAAAGCAGGAATTACGTGAGAGCTTTCAGGATTAAAATTGTCCTCTGGTCCATATAGATTTACTGGCAGCAGGTAAATACCATTGAAGCCATACTGTTGTCGATATGACTCCAATTGGACAAGTAAAGCTTTTTTGGCGATTCCATAAGGGGCATTAGTCTCTTCTGGATATCCTTCCCACAAGTTATCTTCTAGAAAAGGAATAGGGGTAAATTTAGGATAGGCACAAATAGTTCCCACGCAGACAAATTTATCTACTTTAGCCTCATAGGCAGCATGAATTAACTGCGCCCCCATCATTAGGTTGTCATAGAAAAGCTCTGCCGGCTTTTCCCTATTTAGCCCAATACCCCCGACATGAGCAGCTAAATGAATGACAATATCTTGATCTTTAACTGCTGTCTGACAATTACTCAAATCGCGTAAATCGCAATCACGCGATCGCGGAATCGAAATCTTATCAAGACTAGCTCCAGCTTCAACTAGCTGAGCAACTACTTGTTTGCCCAAGAAGCCAGAACCTCCGGTAACCAAAACGCGCTTATTCGTAAGACTCAACATTACTTTTGCCTTTCTCAGATTTTTCTTTACTGGATACTAGGGTCAATGAAAATTAAATTTCAAAGAACTATGATCGTTAATCAACCGTTAACCCAACGTTAGTTCTTTCTCTAACTTGGTCTGTAATCGTTGATTGGATATCTCCAGAAGGTGTGGTTAAACCGATCGCTGTCATATCTGCATCGACCATAATCTTAACTAATCCCTCAAAATCTACAGAAGGCTCCCAACCAAGTTTCTGTTTTGCTTTGCTGGGATCGCCGATTAGTAAATCCACTTCGGTTGGTCTTAAATAACGAGGATCAAACTTGACATAGTCTTGCCAATTAAGGTTGACATAGTTAAAGGCGGCATCCAGAAATTCTTTGATCGAATAGGTTTTACCGGTCGCAATTACATAATCATCTGCTTGGTCTTGTTGAAGCATTAACCACATTGCTCTAACGTAGTCTTTGGCATAGCCCCAATCTCTTTTCGCATCTAGGTTGCCCAAAAAAAGTTCTTTCTGCTTTCCTGCTACAATTCTAGCGACTGCTCTGGTGATTTTACGAGTTACAAATGTTTCACCACGGCGCGGAGATTCATGATTAAACAAAATGCCATTGCAGGCAAATAAATCATAGGATTCGCGATAGTTAATTGTTTGCCAATGTCCATATACTTTTGCACAAGAATATGGACTACGAGGATAAAAAGGAGTTGTTTCACTCTGCGGAACATCTTGAACCTTACCAAACATTTCCGAAGACCCAGCCTGATAAAAGCGCACTTCGATCCCCGTTCTTCTCTGATAATCCCGAATTGCTTCTAATAGTCGCAGAACACCCATGCCAACAGCATCAACAGTATATTCTGGAGAGTCAAAGCTAACTCTGACATGCGACTGTGCACCCAAATTATAGATTTCGACGGGTTGAACTTCCTCCAATATTCTGCGCAGAGTAGTACCATCAGTCAAATCTCCATAGTGAAGAAATAGTCTTGCTTCAGAACTATGCGGATCCACATACATATGGTCTATTCTGTCGGTATTAAAAGTCGAAGTTCGGCGAATAATACCATGAACTTCATAACCTTTTGACAACAATAGTTCACTTAAATAAGAGCCATCTTGACCTGTAATGCCAGTAATTAGAGCTTTTTTCGATTGAGCCATAAGTTAAGTTACCAAGAAAATGTTTACTTATATACAAATTGGGAACACAATATCTTTTGGAGAGGCGAGTCCATTATTGTTAAAGTGACATCACTTTGAGAATGGCATCGTTAAATTTTAAACAGAAAAAGGTAAATCAAAAAGTAGAAACGTAAGTGGGATAAGAATATTAACTTATACGTTAATAAATTAATTCTAGATTATCAAAAGTTACTTTTATAAAAATATTTCAACTCTTCAGGATCGAGCCAGACAAATCGCCAAAGACCACCTCACAAATCAATTTATAGTTGTCCTTAATAAGCGCCATTATTCTTAGGATAAACAATTACGCCAACGGTTTTCATAATTATCCATAAATCCAAAAGCCAGCCACGACTAGTTGCATAGTAAGCATCCATTCGCACCCTTTTAGGATAAGGAATATCATTACGCCCAGAAACTTGCCATAACCCGGTAATACCTGGTTTTATTTTTAGAACAGTATTAATTCGACGACCATATCTAGGTAACTCTTCGGGAACTAGAGGTCTGGGTCCAACAATACTCATGTCCCCTTTCAATACATTCCAAAATTGGGGGAACTCATCCAAGCTGCTCAAACGTAACAAGTTTCCTACTTTCGTAACCCTTGGATCTTGCTTAAGTTTGTAATCAGTTACAAATTCTTTTCTTTTTTGCGGTGACTCTGCCATGACAATTTCAAGCAGATTATCAGCATCCTGAACCATTGTTCTAAATTTAATACAACGAAATGGTTTAAAATCTTTGCCGACTCTAGTCTGGATATAGAAAATTGGACCAGGTGAACTGATTAAAACCAATATTGCCAAAAGTAGATAAAGAGGGGAAAAAGAAATTAGAACAAATAGAGAAAATAGAATATCAAATAAACGCTTGGTTAACTCTCCGTCTAAAGCTATCGAGATTAATACACTCAGATTTTTTGTGAAGTTGGACTTCCAAAATCTTGATAATAACTTGACGGAGCTAGATTGGCTGTTACTCGCAGTCATCTTACTCCTTACAATTCACACACACCATCTAAATTTTGAAATAATAACAATCCTAAAAATAAATTAAGACCATTCACTTTGACACAGCTTTACAAATTAGAATCTGTGCCTTAGATTATTTCGATTGAAATTAAATAAACAGTCTAGTACTAAGTACAAAGTACTAAAAATAGGTTCCCCCGAGTCTTAGCTTAAATCAAAACCATCAGAAAGATCTAACAACTTAAACTACTCAGTTTAAATTTCTAGAAATTAACTCTGTTCTCATTTACACTTTGTTCAACGAAGTCTTGATAAGACTTATGGAACGATGAGCGGCTAAATTTATCTGCTTGCAAGCAACATTGCTCTACAGTAATTTGACTTTGATATTTCTCAAATGTTTCTACTGCTTCCATAATTGTCTCAACAGACTGCTCAGGAAAAAAGATTCCTGTTCCTGTTTGCGGAAACTGGCTAATATCTTTAACTGTTTCTAATGCTCCTCCCTGCTTATAGGCAATAACTGGCGTGCCACAGGCCTGTGCTTCAACCAGAGCAATACCAAAATCTTCACACGCAGCATAAACGAAAGCTTGAGCTTTCGCCATATATTTTTCAACCATGTCAGAAGATTGCCAACCTAAAACTTGAACATTAGCTTGAGCTAACGCTCTCATTTCCTGAAGTTGAGCTCCGACACCAATAACGACTAAAGGCTTTTTAAGTCGATTAAAAGCTTCGATAATTAAGCCAACTTTTTTGTAGCTAACTAATCGACAAACAGTAAGATAAAACTCATCTTTTTGCGATCGCTCTATTGCCAGAGGTCTAAACCGCTCAACATCAACTGGAGGATAAATAACTTTTGCCTGCCGACGATAACAGCGCCAAATTCGGCGGGCAGTATGTTGGGAATTGGCAATGAAGTGATCTACTCGATTTGCGGAAATAACATCCCACTCTCGTAAACGATGCAAAATATAGCGAGCAACCACTCCCTTAATGCCCTTTCCTCGATCATCGCCTTGTAAATAATCCCAGGTCAAATCCCAGGCATAGCGCATAGGCGTGTGGCAATAGCAGATGTGTAGTTGGTCAGGACTAGTTAAAATTCCTTTGGCAACAGCATGTGATGAAGACAAAATCACCTCATATTGCCTGAGATCTAGCTGCTCAATCGCGATCGGCATGAGGGGTAAATATTTTTGAATACCTTGGCTAGCACCAGGAAACTTTTGCAAAAAGGTTGTGCCGATCTTTCTCTCGTATAGATAGCTATCTGGATTACTAGACTGAAAATCAATCAGGGCAAAAACATCGGCATCAAAATCTTGCAGAATTTCTTGAACTACTAATTCTGAACCTCCCGTCGCATTGGGAGTAAGCCATTCATGGACTAGAGCATATTTATGTTTCAAAGCAGATCGCAAAGTAGAGGAAACACCCGTAAATTCTCGTGAATCCTAGCATAAATTAACTTTTGCAAGTTTATTCTTACTTGAAGCCAAATCTTTCTAGCTTCTGAGGTTGGTCAATCTAAACAATTTGAGGAAGAAATTATTTCTTTGCTTGGGACAAAAATTGGTTGAAAAATTTTAAAACTTGCACTCACTATCTTGTTGCAATCAAAATAAATATAAATTTACTTAAATAAATATCTTAATCAAATAGCCGAGTAATAAACATTGCACATTTTAGATATTCTCAATTCTATTTTTGCCACAATTGTCAAATTTATGGAACAAATTTTATTTGTTTCAGTGGCAGGTATTCCTCTAATCATCCTCTGGTTAATAGTTGGCGGTGTTTTTTTTACTTGCCGTTTCCAATTTATTAATATTTGGGGACTGGCTCCTGCTCTCAAGTTGATCTGGCAAGATTTGGGTTCTTCAAGCCAAAAAATTGGTATTTCACCATTTCAAGCCTTAACTACTGCCTTATCAGGAACTATCGGCTTGGGAAATATTGCTGGGGTAGCGATCGCCATTCAAACGGGAGGAATTGGCACTGTTTTTTGGATGAGCCTTGCTGCTTGGTTAGGGATGGCAAGTAAATTTATCGAATGTACCCTGGGACAAAAATATCGAGTGATCAAACCAGATCAAACTATTGAGGGTGGACCGATGTACTATCTCTCAGCAGGATTAGCCGAAATCGGGATGGCAAAATTTGGCAAAGTAATCAGTATCATTTTTGCTATTTTCTGCGTTGGCGCTTCTTTCGGTGGAGGCAATATGTTTCAGGTTAACCAGTCTTTTGTGGCGATCGCCTTTGTCTTTCCAAAGCTAGCTGATTATGACTGGCTCTTTGGCTTGATAGTTGCGATCTCGGTTTCTCTAGTTATTTTCGGCGGAATTAAGCGTATTGGCGAGTTCACCAGTAAACTTGTTCCGCTGATGGTGAGCATTTATCTAGCTGGTTGTTTTTGGGTTATTGGGAACAGTCTTTCAGAGGTGCCAACCGCCATGATGGCTATTTTCCAAGAAGCTTTTACTGGTAACGCTCTCGGCGGTGGTGTGATCGGCATTCTAATT
>CALKUU010000086.1 GCA_937996665.1 uncultured Xenococcaceae cyanobacterium
GTACAAAGCGTTAAAGCGAAACACGATCTCAAAATATGTGCTTGCCTTGGTTTACTAGATGAAAATCAAACCAGGCAGCTAGCAGCAGCAGGAGTAGATCGAGTTAACCATAATCTCAACACCTCAGAAAATCATCACACCAATATTTGTAGCACTCATACCTTTCAAGACAGAGTAGAAACTCTCAAAAATGTTCAATCAGCAGGAATTACCACCTGTTCTGGGGGAATTATTGGCATGGGAGAATCTCACGAAGACATTATCGATCTAGCTTATTCATTGAGAGATCTCAAGGTTACAAGTGTTCCCTTAAATTTTTTAATCCCAATTGCAGGTACTCTGTTGGGTGATCTGAACCCCAGTCAGATTAATAGCCTTAATCCTCGCCACTGTTTGAGAGTTTTATGTTTATTCCGCTTTATTTTGCCTAGTCAAGAACTTAGAATTGCTGGAGGGAGGGAAGTTCATCTGCGATCGCTTCAACCTCTTGGACTATATCCCGCCAATTCGATTTTTATTGGTGATTACCTAACCACTCAAGGTCAAGCAGCCCACAAAGATATCCAAATGATTGAAGACGCAGGATTTGTAATCGAGCAGCCTTAAAAAATAAGCACGTAAATTTATTCAGATCTAGCCTTCACCTACTCAAATATTCACGCTAAGCAAGCATCTTGAGCCATGCCTATTTTGCCACTGTTGATCTTTTTGGTCTCTTTAGGTTTACGTCTTTGGGATATTACTCATCCAATTAATGTCGACGAAGCTCTGTGGATGTTTCGCGGAGCAACTTTTATGCGTCGCTTACTTGAGGGTGATTTTGCCAAAACATATTTGCGCCATCATCCTGGGGTCACCAATATGTGGGTAATTGGAACTGGCAATCTGCTTAGTTCAGGCATAAATGACCTTTTTCCTCGATTGCTAGATGTTACGAAAAATCCCTTTAGTCATCCTTGCTTTCATGAGTATAGCTGTCCGATTAGTCTCTGGATTGCTCCGAGAGTAGTTCAAGGGTTAATCACTTCAGCTTGTATGGTGGCTGTTTATGTTTTAAGCAAAAAACTATTCGGTCGGGCGATCGCTCTGTTGGCAACAGGCTTGTTAATTGTTGAGCCTTTTTTCTTAGCCTACCAAAGGTTTTTAACCACCGATGCTTTGCAGGCAGATTTTAGTATTCTCGCGGTACTGCTGATCATGCTTTATTTGCAAGGGAGAGGATATTGGTGGCAGCTAGTTGGCTCAGGTATTTGTTTAGGTTTGGCGATCGCCTCAAAAATTCCAGCTTTGTTTATCGGCGTAGCAATTTGTATTTGGATTGTAGCGATCGAACTAGGTTGGTGGCGAGGAAGTTTTCCGAGACGCGGTTGGCTTAAACAAATTAGGGATATCAGTTTATGGGGTTTGATTGCACTGGCTGTGATTGTAGCAATTTGGCCAGCTTTATGGGTCAACCCTGTCGAAACCATTCAGGAACTCTATGCAGATTTATCATTTGAGTCTATTCGGGGCAATTTTTTCTTTTTAGGAGAATATACAGATAGACCAGGATTACTGTTTTACCCACTAATTTTGATTTACCGTTTGTCACCAGTTTTACAACTCGGGATAATTGCTTGTTTATTGGCTTTAGTGTTACCTAAATCTCAACTCAAGTACAAATCAGAGCTTTGGGGTTTAACGATTGTTACCGCAGTAGTTTTAAGTTTACTTTCTACTAGCGATACCAAAGTTGGTCGCTATATTGTAGTGGTTATTCCAGAGCTAGCTATTTTGGCAGCTTTTGGTTACAGTCAAATCTTTCGCTGGTGCATTGGCTTTGGCAATCGCCTTAAATCTAGTCAAACTAACCAAATTTTTCAGGGAAACCAGGATCCCAAATTTCGCCAACTATCACTCTTTTTAATAGCAATTCAAGCGGTATTTTTAATATTTCTTTCCCCCTACTATATTTCTTTCTATAATCCCGTTTGGGGTGGTGCGGCAATGGGTCAGAAGCTATTTCTGATCGGCAATGGGGAAGGAATTGATCGAGCAGCAGAATGGTTAAATCAAGATCCTGATTACGAGTCTCTAAAAGTCGCTAGTTGGTATGGTTTTGCTTTTAAACCCTATTCTAAAACCCAATATGTAGGCGGTTGGACATCAGAAGACAAAGGCAAAATAAATATCTTAAAAAGCAATCGCCTGATTTTTTACATAAATCAACTGCAAAGAAAACAACCGACTGAAGAACTGGTTGATTACTTCGCAGCTCAAAAACCTCTGAAGACAATTACCTTTTCTGGTTTAGACTATGCAAAAATTTATTTGGGATTAGAACCATTGCCTGCGGATTTAGCAAATTTAGCTTATCCAGTTGATTTAGAGTTTGGCGATCGCCTTAAGTTAATTGGTTACGATCTTAATCAAGAGCAATTTCAGCCAAAAAATCGCTTGGAAATAACCTTTTACTGGGATTTTCTTCAACCTCTCCCACCTCAAAGCGAACTCAAGATTACTCTCAAAAATGGAGATAATCAGATAGTTCAAACCAGACAAGTAAAACCAGTTAATGGTCATATTCCAGTAGAACAAATTCCCGCAAAAAGCCAACTCAGAGATGTACAACAATTACAACTAGACTCAAATCTAAAGCCTGGTAAATACAATTTAGTTGTCAACTGGATAAATGAAAATTCTGAATCTCTACGCTTCAATGAGACTAATATTGGCGATAACCAAGAGCAACTGATTGGCAAGATAAAAATTGTAGACGCCAAACCAAGCAAGAGCTAAAGAAAATTATGGCAACAGATAAGACTCTAAATTTTCGACTCTTTCCTTAGTCAAACTGGTAATACAAGAAGAATAAATCAAAGGTTGAATCGATCCTCCTTCATACTGACTAGACGCATACTGGCAACTAGTTTCACGATATTTCAACCATAGCAATTGATTTTGCTTCAACAATTGGAGCCTTTCAACATCGCCACTATTTTGAGTTTCTAGTTGATGATAGATCTGTTTTAATTGCTTTTCAGTTTGTACCGATTCAGTAACAGCACATTGGTTCATCTCGACTTGAGTAATCGGTTCATCACAATTAAATTGGGGATTTTTCCTAGTTTTACTAACCTTAGACTCCTCCAAAGTTTTATCAGCTAACGGTGAAAAACCTGACAGGTGAAGTCCCTTGGCTGGCGACTCAATTGGTGCCGACAAATCAAACAAGACGGCAGCACTAACAGTTGTTTTAGGATGAAGGTTAATACTCGTTACTAACGCAATTAGTGTCAGTGGAAAGTGTAATTTTAAATTCATCAGATATTCCTCAAGCCAATTCCAAATAAATATAATTACTTTTAAAATTAATTAATGCAATCTTGTAAATTTTTTAATTATTAAAGTGACCTCTTGCCGACTCTAAATGTTTCTCTAAAGTTTTTACGGGTAATGCTCCATGCAGATGTTGCCAAGGTAAAATTCGAGTAGTTTCCCAATCATCATGTACATAATAGTCTAGACGAGGAATTTCGCCCTTAAGTTGCTTAAAAGCTCTTTTATAACTCCCGACCGAGTTACCATACTCTCTGGTTAATAATAACAAACGAGATAAACGACGATCTCCTCTAGAAATTAGAGCCTGAATTACTGACCAGTTATAGCTTTCTGGACGAAACTCCATTCCTTTTTTGCCTAGTTGTTTCTCCAGCGTTTTTAAACGTTTTTTCGCATCTTTATTAACTCCAAACCATTGAAAAGGAGTATGCGACTTAGGAACAAAAGTACTGCATCCTAGAGTAAGCCTTAGGTTTGGTGCTGCCTTACGCACTGTTTCCAGCATCGTTACGGTTTGTTCCACATCTTCGTCTGTTTCGCCAGGAAGACCCACCATGCCATAAAATTTGAGAGCTTTGAGTCCTCCTGCTTTGGCATTAATAGCAGCTTGAATAATTTCTTCGTTAGTAAGTTTTTTGTTAACAATTTCTCTAACTTTTTCTGAACCACTTTCAACGGCAATTGTGAGCGATCGCGTATCTCTTTGGGCAAGAGTAGC
>CALKUU010000087.1 GCA_937996665.1 uncultured Xenococcaceae cyanobacterium
GCCAGGAAATGGATCGGCTGCAAATAAATTAAGCCATTGTCGCAATTCCGAGACATACAAATCGGCTTTGGTTGGCAGATAAAAAGCCTTACTATATTGCTCAGATCCACCCAACTTTTCTAAATAGCGTTCTTGATGATGCAAGAAAATTTGATCGTCTTCGAGAATCTTGTTGTTACTAATATGAGTTAACCAAGTGGGTGAGAGCTTGATAAAAAACTTGGGTACAGGAGAAGCAAATTTAAAAGGGAAACGAGCAAATAAACGACATTCACCTTTGCGAATTGGGGTAGCATAAACCACTGTGAGAGTTCGCCCAAATTGCTTTGAGGTCAGGTCATGCCACATCAAACAAGGAGCAACAAAACTAGTGTATTGAGTTCCAAGCTGTCCTTTACGAGGACCTTCTTGCCACACTCCTTGAAAACCCTGTTTATCAGAATGAGTTATTTGTAAATCGACGGTGCTAGCATTGCTACGATTACCAACATTTTTGTGATGGGTAAAGGGAACATGACTGGGGTCAATTACATTTTCGAGCAGAGTAATCGCATCGTAAGGCAGATCGCGAAAAGTATTTAAACAGATCCAATCATCAGTACCATCTTCCATCGCCTCAATAATCGGGACGGTTACGCTCTCAGCATTAGCTGGGTTACCTGCATAGACAAACAATAAGCCTTGAGCGATCGCAGTTGGCAAAGATCTGACACAAGCTCTAGCAGAAGTTTCCGCCTTGGCTTCTGGTTTTTGCTGGGGGATATGTTGACAATCACCTTCACCCGCAAAAGACCAACCATGATATGGACATTCGAGCAAACCAGACTCATTAATTCTGCCTTCGCTGAGACGAGCTAAACGATGAGGGCATTTATCTTCAAACGCTCGCCAAGAATCACTGGCACTATCCCACCAAATTACTAAATCAACGCCTAACAGGGTAAAGGAATTAGGAGTTTCTTGATCTAAATCCTCTAAATAGTAAACTGGATACCAAGCTTCGGTCGGGTCAAACTGGGTAGGGTCTTCGCCTCCGGCAGTAATTAGGCAATCGCGAGTAACTGTCATTTCTTGAATCTTTGATGGCTTTTTGTAAATACATTGTTACATAAAGCAAACTAATGTTACTTAGATCAAGATTAATTGTGAGCCGTTGAATATTTAAAAATCAGGATCGCAGCGAATTTCGATCATAAAACCATCAGGATCATAAAAGTAAACGCCTCTACCCGTAGGTCTAGTCACTGGGCCTTGAGCGATCGCAATCTGATTAGCGGCTAAGACTTCTAGGGCTTGCCCAAACTGCTCAGGGGCTATATCAAAGGCTAAATGATTGGCTCTGGTAAATTGCTGGTCTGGGTCATCATTAGGAGCAGACAAATCTGGCTCGTAAAAAAGATCGATTATTGTGCCGTCTGGAGTACGAAAATTACTTACTTTTCCTGCTGCGACCAAATTCACTAAAGTTTCAGGAACTTCTGAGCCAGTAAGCTCATGTAAACCTAAGATCTGACCATAAAAATGTTTTGATACCTTCATGTTTTGAACATTAAAAGCAATATGATGCACAGCTTTTAAACTGCCCTCATTCAGACCTAAGGTTGATTCTGATTGGGGTAATGTTGTTGGGCGATCGCTCATAATTCTTGGTTGATTGTTGCTTGTTGCTTGTTGATTGTTGATTGTTAGTTGTTGATGGTTGATTGCTCCCTCTATTCTGAATAATTTTTGAGAGTACGATCAATTAAAAATTAGATCTAAGCGTTGTTGCGATTTTTGAAGGGCTGCTTCTGGGGTGTCTTTACCGAGTAGAGAAGCTTCGATCGCTCTGCCTAAGTTTTCGGAAAGTCGAGTATATTTAGGAATAATTGGACGGGATCTAGCAACTTTCATTTGCTCTAAAAAGACTTCGAGCACAGGGTTTTGCTGCACAAAATCTTGATATGCTTCACTCTGGCGCGATTTGAGATTAATTGGTAAATAACCAGTTTTTAATGCCCAAGTAGTTTGAAATTCTTCACTCAACACATACTCTAAAAATCTTTGACTAGCTTCTTCTCTTGGGGTCGTGGACTTAAAGACAAACAGGTTTTCCCCTCCAATCACCGCAGCAGCTCGATCAGCTACTGGAATTGGGAAAACTCCATAGTCAATATCCGTAGTCGCTAGCTGACCCAAAGTCCAAGGTCCTGTGACCTGCATCGCTACCTTGCCAGCAATAAAATTATCTATTTCATAGCCCCGCTCTGGAGCAGAGAGCATAGCGTAATTGTTTTTGACTAAGTCTGCTCCGAGTTGAAGGGCAGCGATCGCTCCTGGAGTTACTAAACTTGGTCGCTCATCTCTCAGCAATTCGCCGCCACCACTATAAATAAAAGGTAGCCAAACAAAAACTGTCCATTCGCCTTTGCCCAAAGACAAAAATATCCCTTGCTGATCGACTCTTCCATCATTGTCTGTGTCTTGAGTTAATCGAGCAGCAGCAGACTGCAAGTCTGACCAAGTTTTAGGAATTTCAGTAATTCCTGCTTGAGAGAACAGACTGGGACGATAAAAAATCGCAGCGTTATTGGTAGCAAAAGGAATCGATAAAATGTGTTTCCCTAACTTCATCGAAGAGAACAAACTCGGATCAACTTCTGCCTTAACTGCCAAATTATTAAACCAATCTTCTAGAGGTAACAAAACACCCAATTTATTGAGTTCCCCAGTAATTTGCGGAACAAACCACAACATATCTGGAGCTTCGCCACTCACCGTTGCTGCAAATATTTTGGGTAGCTGGGCATCAGGTTGACCGATATAAAAATCTTCAACTTCGATATCTGGGTTATTTTGATTAAAGTTAGCGACTAACTGTTTAAAAACATCGCGATTTTCAGGAGGATTAATCCCATGCCAGAGAGTAATCTTCGTTACATTAGAATCTTGTGCTTGATTAGCCTGACAGCCAGAGCATAACAACAGGAGACAACAGAGAACGAAACTAACTATTTTTTGCCCCATTGTTACTAACTCTCTGGTTAATTTACTATTTGTCCACATAATAAATACTCCAGCAAGTTTGCACTAAGACTCAAATTAACTCTTTCCTTCCATTCCCTCAATCGCCCAAGATCATAAACCAACCTCCTAATTCCCAACTCCGAACTCCGAACTCCGAACTCCTAATTCCGAACTCCTAACTCATTCTTCCAAAAATTCAACCACTTCTCGCCACCAAGATTGATCAGGGGAAATCGGCCAATTGCTATGTCCAGAATCCTCAAAAACCCATAACTTTTTAGGGTTAGCGATCGCCTCATATAAATTCAAACCAAACTTAGTAGGAACTACTCGATCATGGTTAGCTACCAAAATCGCTACTTTCCCCCCAAATGAATTAAGATTCTCGATATTTTGATATTTATCTAGCAATAGCGATCGCACAGGCAAAAGCGGATACTTGCCTTGAACTAAATTACCGAAAGAATCCCAAGGAGTAATCAAAACAACTCCTGCGATTGGTAATTGGGGATCTGAAGCAGTAGAAGCCACTACCCCACTACCAATAGAAGTCCCCCACAAATAAATCGGTTCACCAAACTCCTTATGAATTGCGGTCACTATTTCTGTTGCATCTTGAACCAAAACTTTTTCGCTAGGCTGCCCGACTCTTTCTCCATAACCTGGATACTCAGCGAGTAAGACCCGATATCCCTGACTATTTAACGCGGCTGCATAATATTGCCCCCAGTCGGCTCTATCCCCGTTACCATGAAAAACAATAATAGTTCCTTTAACTGGTTGGTCTGGCTCTTGGCTAATAAAACCACGATATTCTGGGGCTGCTTGTTGCCAATAGCTCAATTGCTTGGCACTCAAATCCGAATCAGAAGGTAGACCTTTTCTGACAGGATAAATTAGTTTTCTTTGAGCAATCAATAAAACTAGAGATAAGAACGCATATAGTCCTAGAAAAACTAACAAGAAATTTTTGAACATCTAAGTTGTCTTGTGTATCCCCAACATTAATTAGACCAAATTCAATAATCAGTTTGCCATGCTTTACAGACAAAGAGCATTCGCTGATCTCAGACATTATCTTAGACAGTACAGTTTTCGACAACAAAAGTTGTATTCTACGTCTGATGTGAATTAAAACAGTCCTTGCTGAACTAGGATCTCAAGCTTCTCAAAAATAACGACTCGATAAATATCAACGAGGTTATGGTAATCTCAAGACCTAATCCACATTAAGCGTATTCTTATTTAATTTAGAAGTAATAATGCTTACCTCTCTTTTGATCTGAAATCCACAGCAAGACAGTCAATTCCAATCAGCCTGATAGCAATTGTAATTGAGCAAATTCCAACCAAAAATATTAACGCGGTAAATAATAACTAGGCTTCAACTGCCCAAACAGTTCCTTGATCCTCAAACACAGGAAAATTGGTTAAGATGCTCGATCTTTCTACGGCTTCAGTAAAAAGATAAGTACCAGGTAGCTCATTATTTTCAAAACGATAATAATCGTTGCCACTCCCAGAATTCGCACCATGAGCATAAAATGCTACACCCTCAAGAACAAAATCGCTTTGATTAATGCGAGAATCACTCTGAAAATCACTTGAGGTTGAGAAAACATAAGTACCTGGGGTTTGAGAGCTTTGATACCTATTCACCTCAACCAAATTCTCTCCTGGGGTGCTTCGAACTTTAAAAGCATTTCCTTCTTCAACAAAGTTGCCTAAATTAGGATTGGCTAAGATGCTGTCTCTTTCACTACCATCAACATAAATATAAGTGCCAGGAACAGCATTATTTTGCAAGCGATAATATTGGACATCAAATCCTTCGCTAATATTTTCAGAATTAACACTAACGTTAAATATCTCCTCAACAGTTCTATCACTATCAGTCCCACGGATTATAATCTCACTAGTTCCAGACTGATTATTTTGAAAATCTAGATTCAGATCCGCAGCATTTAAAGTAGGATTCACCAAGTTACTATTACTATTGGATACCACCTCAAAAAAACTTTCATCACCATCGAAATCGACAAAGAAATCACTTAAACTAATGACTTGATCGGGAGAGTTTAAGCCAACGGAAATATCAGCTACGGGAATATCTACTTCAGATAAATTACCTGACGATACAGAGATAAGACTTAAACTTCCTTGAGGAACGGAAGCCTGAAGATTATAGTTATGAGCTTCACTAGCAGAAATACTGCCAAAACTATTGACTCTGATCAGATAGTCCAGTTCTGGCTGGAGAATTAGGTCGTTGCCTGATATCAAGGAGTTTAAACCATCTCCTCCATCATTATCAGAAGCAATAATATCACCAGTATTAGCATTAATTATCTGGAGAAAAGGGTCAAATGAGGTTGAACCAGTAGTCAGTAAACTAAGTGTCAGTGGTTGTCCAAATGCTGTTGTTGCTAACTCGTACTCATCAGCAAAAGTTATTGTACTAGAATCATTTGGAGCCACAAAAGAAGAATCTGAGCTAGTTAGTTCTCCGCTAATACTAATACGGCTACCGCTACTGCTACTACTGCTGTTACTACTACTGCTACTAGTACTAATACTGCTGTTACTACTACTAGTTTGATTATTATTCATTATTTTGTCCTTAACTAATCTCAAAAAGTGCTTACTTATGCGTGCAAAAAACACTCATTGTGGATAGCTAAACTTTTTTCTTCAACTAATTCAATTTTCGTTATCTTTAATATTTTTAAAATTAGAGACCAATATAAAGAAAAATCTTAGTCAAAAAGTCATTAGTAGAAGTCAAGTAAATAACTCTATTTACAAGCCTTATTTAAGATAGCAGCAACGCAAACAAGCAAGTCTTTATATTTAAGTAATATAGCGTTTTTTTGTTGTTTCAACTATTTTGTATTCTTATTTAATAAAAACTTATAAAAATGCCAATTTGGCATTTTTATAAGGCAACTTTTGCTTTAATAAGAAGTAGTTTTGCTCTTAATAAAGTATTCCATATTACTTTCGTAAATAATCAATTAAAGCCACGAAAAGATAGATTTTTAGCATATCTCTTGTCAACAAAAATTCTACAAAAAGCTACAATTACTTTCTAAATAAACTAGCTTTTTAGGATTTATTAGCCACAATAATTACCGGTCAAAATACTTGATGCAAACGACTTAATCCTAAATTCAAAACTATGAGTTTTGCTAATTTAAAGCAAAATGGGCTAGTCTAACTAGCAACAAACATAAAGTCACCCTAATCACTGATGTTAGCCCTCGATAAATTTTTTGCTCATCACAAAAATCGTTCTGTTGCCATTGTTTTAGCTTTGCTCGGAACGATTACTCCACTAGCAGGATTGCAAAAATTATATTTAGGTCAACCTTTGTGGGGTCTTATTTATTTGTTGTTATGGTCAACCCCTATTCCCCGAATTGCTTGTGCTATTGATCTAGCTTGGTACATCATTCAAGATGGAGATCAGTTTGAGTATCAATTTAATGGGGTAGTGAGTGGCAAATATTTGATTGATGAGGCACAACAGGTAGAAGCGATCGCTGATGCTTTAAGAAAATTAGATAATCTCAGAGAAGATGGCTTGATGACAGAGTACGAATTTGAGCAAAAACGCCGTCAATTACTAGAAAAGGTTACTTAGCTAAGATTAGAGCAATTCTTACAGATTATTGATCATGTTTGATTTCAAGAAGAGGGCGATCGCTAATAAAATTAAAAATGACCCCTACTATCGTTTTAAATCCCTCACAGAAATAGAAATTGCCGCGAAATTAGGAATCAAAATAGATGTTAACCAAGCCGGTGTAGATGATTGGTTAAGATTGCCAGGAATTTCTATCCATCAAGCCAAGGTTTTAGTAGAGTTGGTCAGCAGGGGGATCCACCTAGTCTGTATCGAAGATATCGCTGCTGTGATTAATGTTTCTCCCAGTAGGTTAGTATGCTTCGAGTCGATTTTGTATTTTGCATATTATCATCGTCTTAGCCCCTCTAGCCCACAACAACTCAACCTCAATCAGGCATCACCAGAGGCTTTGAACCTGCTGCCCGGATTTGACCAGAATTTTGCTCAGCTTGTTGTTCAAGACAAAACTGAAAATGGCGAATATGCTAATTTTGCCGATTTTCAGTCTCGCTTAAAGATCAGTAACGATTTACTAGAGAAGTTGATTCATTTTCTGACAATTTAACTGGGAATTTCTATCGATCTCTATCTTTAAAGGAGTTTGTGACATTAGCAAAGTCGATTTGGTCGGTTGAGATTTGGTTTTAATCGCAATCGGGGTAATTGTTTTGAGATCTTCTAGAGAAGATAATTGATTCTCTTCAATAGATTGGAAAGGTGAACGGGCATCCCACATCGGGCTAAAGGGATAATAGACTGCAAATGGTTCAATTGAGCTAAGATCTTGCGCAACCAGAAAACAGTAAGCTAGGGCTGGATCACTAAATAAACAAGACAGTTCGTGATCTCGCAGTGCATAACTGAGTGAACTTTCAATTTGCCGAGCAGAGCAATAAGGGAAAATTAGCTCTTTAGCCTCAGAATTATTCGCTTCTACCCAAAATGTATCAACTGGCTCGGATTCTGATCTTTTAAGAGTACATTTTGACCAATATAATCTAGTACGCATGTTGATTAATCAGCTAATTGTGTTGAAGACTACTTAATCTATATTTCCCATCCATTTCAAAAAACTTAAGCTTCGACCAACTAAAATTATGTGGATTAATTACTTAGATTCTTAATTGAATATTTTTTTTGCTTTATTTAACCAACCCATAGCTATTCGGTGATACCCTGATAGCTAGTATCTAGAAGCGGATAGCCGAGATGGGACTGGATCGTAGAAATTTCTTACAACAAAGTTTATTAGGATTGGTTTCTTTAGGTGTTTCAGAGACAGGGCTGAATGTATTATCAGAAAATCCACGATTTGCGAAGTGGTTGAAGCCTTATCTTGAGACCCTTGCTCAAACGACTAATCGAAAAGTGGCACTATTGGTTGGGATCAATCATTATGCAGAGAAAAATAATTTAAAGGGTTGTCTTAACGATCTAGAACTGCAAAAAGAACTGCTAGTCAATCGTTTTGGTTTTAAAACTCAGGATGTACATCTGCTAACTAATCGCCAAGCTACCAGAGAGAATATCGAAGCGGCATTCACCGAATATCTGGCAGGGAATAGTAGTGCTGAGGATATTGTTGTTTTTCACTTCAGTGGTTACGGTAGCCAGGTAAAAATTCCCAATGCGACCGAAAAAGACGATACCAAATATCAGCTTGTCAATAGTTTGGTACCTTTTGATGGTTTCATTCGCACTAAAGGTAACCCTGTGCCCAACTATCTATTGCAGGATACTTTAAATTACTTAGGGCGATCGCTCAATACCGAAAACATCATTACTTGTTTAGACACTAGCTTTCAAACTAGCAAAGATAATGTACATGGTAATTATCGTGCGCGCTCCTATTCTCAAGTAGCAGAGCGTCCTAACCCCGAAGAAATAGCCTTTCAAGAGCAATTACAAAGAAATCTCACTGGCAAAGGGCTAGTTGCCTACCGCAAAATCTTGGCTCCAACTGGATTAATGATTACAGCAGCCGAGCAAAATCAAATTGCTCTAGAGGGCACTTGGCATGATTTTAGTGCGGGGTTATTGACCTACACCTTAACTCGATATCTGTGGCAAATTATGCCCTCAGCTATCACTCAAGTCGATTTTAAAAGATCTCTAGAGAGTGTGAGTAATCGTACTTATAAACAGCAAAAACCAACTTTACAAGGAAAACTAGCTACAGGAAAACTCAAAACAGCACTCAACCCTCAAGAAAATTCTGAGCCAGCCTATGGTGGTGAGGCAGTTATCACGAGCGTTGATAGCAAAGGTAATGTCAATTTGAAATTAGTCGGACTACCCTTATCTTTACTAGATAGCTACCACGAGGAATCTTGTTTTAGCTTACATGAATCGGCGATCGCCAGATGGATACAATTAAAATCTCGCGATGGAATTACCGCTAAAGCACAGTTTTTAGAATCAATTGGGTCTGTTGATCGGGATACTTTTGTTGGCAAGTTAGTACAAGAAAAAATTCGGGTTACGCCTCGTCAACAGATTTTAATAGTTGCTCTAGATAGTCATCTAGTCAGAATTGAAAGAGTTGATGCCACCAGCGCCTTAGCCAACCTCGAAAGAGTTAAAGCCGGCTACACAATTGGAGAGTCTTATGCCGATTGTTCGTTAAGCAAGATATCTCTAATGATTGACAAACAGGAAGATACTGCTGCTTTTGCACCCGAAAAAATGGCTTATAGCTACGGATTGCAAACACCACAAGGTCATTTGTTGCCCAACACTGCGGGTGAACCGAATGAAGTAGTTAAACTTGCGGTAAATCGTTTACAGCCCTATTTTGCTAAATTGCTAGCAGCTAAATGTTTAGAATGCACAGTCAATAATTCTACTTCCACCATTCCGGTGAGCGCTAATTTGGAATTAGCCTCCAAAAACTCGCTAATTACGAGTAGAAGTGCTTGTAGAGGAGTTAAAAACGAAGATCTTCATCAAGCTTTAGCCAGTGATATCCAAGCTATACCTGTTGGCTCAACAATTAGATTTACGATTAATAACCAAGGCGATCGCGATCTGTACGCCATTTTGGTAGGGATAGATAGTTTAGAGAGATTTACCACCTTTTATCCTCTCAGTTCCGACACCTCAGCAGGATCAAGCCCTGTTCCTAAAAGCTTAAAAATCGAAGCCCAAAGTCAGCTAACAATACCTAAACCAGCTACCTCCACAGCAACCAATGCCTGGGAGTGGCAAATTAATCAACCATTAGGGCAAAACACTCTTTATCTAATTTTTTCAACCAAGCCTTGGTCGAGTAGCTTAGAAATTATGGCTAAACAGTATGCCGAAAAATCTACGAAACAATCGGAAATAATTAAGCTTGCCAACCCATTAGAATTCTCCGAAGCGATTTTGGCTGATTTGCATGATAGTAGCGCAGTCGATCCTGCTTTGCTAACGACAAATCCTGATGTCTATGCCTGGGATGTAAATGAATGGGCAAGTTTCAAATTTGTTTACGATGTTGTCTAAGCTAATTTATGTGCTAGTAATTAACCATCTCCTTAATTGATTAACCACAGTAATCAGAGAACCAAGGTGATCATAATTACTTGTCCCCAACCTATTTGCTGAGTTATGTCCTTTTCTTTAGAATCATTTACTAACTCGTGGGTAGACAGCCATCCTTTTTTGAATTGGTTGATCCTCCATCCGTTTGTCGCCATTGTGCTGGTCTTATTTTTTTTAGTCCTGTTGATGCGCTTGCTATCAGTTCTGGTTTATTTGCTAGATAGACTTTGGATTAAAATGTTGAGAACTCCCGTGAATTTTGTAAAATCTTTATTTGGGATCGACCATTCACCGATGGCACAAACTAGTTTGGCTAACCAAAATTTAGCTCTTAATAAAGAAAACTTCAGTCTCATCCTTCAACAACTAGATCGCATTAATCAGCAGCAAGAACAAATTATTGCTGAGTTGAATACTTTGAAACAACAGTAAAATTTTGGCGTTGCTGAGTTAAGGAATGAATCACACAATTTAACTATTCGCTGTGAATGACTCATTGATAATCGCTTTTGATCAATTTGTTTCAAAAGACAAAATCTAAAAAATCATACTTTAATTCAACCATCACCACCTTTTCTAGTTCAACTGTGGCAAAAGCTTTGAGAGCAATTATGCAGAAAATTTTTGCTCGAATCTGTTGTTGTGCGAACTGACTGATTATTTGCCAATCAGCAAATTACTATTCCCCTTATTAATCAAGTAATTCACATGCGCCAACTATACCCACTTGTCAGCCCCTTCGATCAAGGACAACTCCAAGTATCAGCTCTTCATACCATTGCTTACGAGCAATCAGGAAACCCTCAAGGAAAACCAGTTGTTGTTTTACATGGGGGTCCTGGGGGTGGGGCTGCACCTTTTTACAGACAATACTTTAATCCTGATAAATGGCGGATCGTGATGTTCGATCAGCGTGGTTGTGGCAAGAGCACCCCCTATGCTGAACTTCAAGAAAATACAACTTGGGACTTAGTTGCCGATATTGAAAAATTACGAGAGCAACTAGGAATTGAGAAATGGTCAGTTTTCGGAGGTAGTTGGGGTAGCACATTATCTCTGGCTTATGCCCAAACCCATCCCGATCGCTGCTCAGCATTAATCTTGCGCGGTATTTTTATGTTGCGCCAACAAGAAATTAACTGGTTTTATCAAGAAGGGGCAAGTTATATCTTTCCTGATGCCTGGGAAGAATATTTAAAGCCGATTCCCCCAGCAGAAAGATCTGATTTGGTGGCAGCATATCACCAACGCTTAACTAGTGCAGACAAGCAAATTCGGTTACAAGCTGCTCGGGCTTGGTCAATCTGGGAAGCTAGTACGAGTAAATTAATCCCTGCGGATCGAAGTATTAGACGCTTTGGCGAAGATAGCTTTGCCGAAGCCTTTGCCAGAATTGAATGTCACTATTTTGTCAATAAAGGATTTCTCGAATCTGAAGATCAATTGTTAGTCAACTGCGATCGCATCTCCCATATTCCTGGAGTAATTGTTCAAGGTCGTTATGATGTGGTTTGCCCGATGGTGACTTCTTGGGAATTACATAAAGCCTGGCCGATCGCCGACTATAAAGTAATTGCCGATGCCGGGCATTCTGTTTCTGAACCTGGAATTGTGGATGCTTTGGTCACTGCCACTGATTATTTTGCTGAGTAGGTCAGCGACTTCAAATGATGAAACTCAGCAACTAAGAAAAGATCGATTGTTTGCAGATTGTCTCATTATTGATCCACGCTATCATGCAAGAAAGTAAGCCAATAATCTTTTTTAGGAAACAAAATTTATGGATGTCAAATTGCTAATTGTTATTTTGTCAGGGATTTTTATTGTCTCTTGCCTATTCTTCGGGACCAAAAACGGTTATTACGATACGGATAAATACGATGGTAACGGTACTGCTCACTAGATTGAGTTTAGCGATCGCTCTCAGATAAAGAGCGATCTTCTTTAGGCATTTGTTTTGAGTACAAAAAATTGCCAAGAAAAATCCAGGCAACAAAATGTACCTGGATTCTAGTTACCAAAAAGAGTTTATTCACTAATACTGAGTCAGTAACAAGTCAAAATTTTTGTGAATTAGCTAATTTCTTTAACCCAGCTTTGGGCGTCATCAAGACGATTATTAATCTCATCCCAGTTGAGAACATTCCACCAAGCATCAAGATAATCACCGCGTTTGTTTTGATACTTAAGATAATAAGCATGTTCCCAAACATCATTACCCATAATCGGATATTGACCTTGCATAAAAGGACTATCTTGATTACCAGTACTCGTAACTTCTAGGCTGCCGTCTTTATTCATTACTAACCAAGCCCAACCACTACCGAAGCGTTTTTTCCCTGCGGTATTAAATTCTTCTTGAAAAGTTGCAAAATCGCCAAAAGTGTCATTAATTGCTTTAGCAATATCTCCAGTTGGTTCTCCTGAACTATCAGGGGTCATAATTTCCCAAAACATACTGTGATTGGCATGTCCACCACCATTTTTGCGAACAGTAGACTGAATATCTTCAGGAATTCTATCCAAATCACGCAAAATATCTTCGATAGATAATCTCCGTAAACTAGGATAACTAGAAATCGCCTTATTTAAGTTTTTGACATAGCCAGCATGATGCTTATCGTGATGCAGAGTCATTGTCTGAGTATCAATAAACTCGTCTAATGCATCATATTCATAAGGGAGAGGTGGTAACTTAAAAGTTCCAAAACGGGATTGAGCCAACAACTCAGAAGCAGAGTTTATTGGCTCACTTGCTGTTTGATGAGTTGAGGCAGTACTGGGTTCTAAACTAAAACCACTTAGCGCGAAAATAGCGGCCATCGCAACTGAAAAGATTAAGCCATAGACTTTTTTGATGTGCATGAATTTTACCGAACGATTAACATAAATTTCACATAACAATAAAATGAACCCCAAATAAGTGCTCAAGACTACTTATGTAACTATTTTTAGTCATCAGAAATTGAGAGGACAAATCAGGCTTCAGTTCCTCAACACAATGTACAACTATCATATGTACTGAATCAAATCGACGATAATTAACGATCTTGCTTTTTAGCTAACCATTCAAGAATACGTTGATTAACAACTTCAGGTTTTTCATCATGAGGGCAATGACCAGCCACAGGAATTGGATAAAACTCAACCTCGTCATTTTGGGCTGCTAGGTCTTGATAAATGGTTGCTCCTTTAATTGGTGTCCAAGGATCGTTTTCTCCCCAGAGAACAAGTAATGGGTGTTGGAGATTAGGGAGTAGCTCGTTAGGACTTAAACCTGGAGGTGCAGATAAGACCGAGGCAAAAACTTCTTGGGCACCAGGATCGCAGGAAGGCTGATAGAGCATTTCTACTAGTTCATCGGTGACTGCATTGCGATCGCTATAAACCTGATAAAGGGTGTTACGAATTCGTTTTGGTTGGCGAACTCCGTTGAAGATAAATTTACCTGTGAGGGGGGAACTAACTAGTTTGGTGAATGTACCCATCACGAAGCCAAGGACGGGGTTTAATTCTTCGGGACGATGATTAAGACCACCAGCACAGTTAATTAAAACTGCTCCTGCACTAATTTCGGGGTGATTGGTAGCGAGCATTAAGCTAAGTAGCGCCCCGATGGAGTTACCAATAAAGATAGTAGGTTCATTAATCTTTTCTGCCCAAAAGTCTTTGATTAGTTCTTGCCAAAGATCGAGGGTGTAGTCGAGAGGAGGTTTAGCTGAGGCACCAAAGCCTAAAAGGTCGATCGCATAGACTTTGTAGCCAGCTTCGGCGAGGACGGGAATATTTTTTTGCCAATGACCGATGCAAGCACCAAAACCATGAATTAAGAATAAGGGTTTGCCTACTCCTGCTTCGGTGTAGCGAATTTTGTGTCCTTGCCATTGCCAGTCAAGGTTTTGAAGGGATTTAAGGGTGGTTGCAGTCACGTTATTTTAAATTGGGATTATTATTTTTTGGTTGCAATTAATGTAACTGAATTTGCGGGTCTGGGACAACTGTGGTGTTTATGTTGTGATGTTTTTTTCTTGTCTGCAATTTAGAGTTTGAACACAGACAAAAACTAAAAAATGCCTCAGCCACAAAAAATGACTCAGACATTATTCACTTACTTTCAAAATGGATTATTGAATTGAGTATGAAATTGGAGAGTTAATCAAAGAGTCTTAGAAATTGAACCCGATCCCAACCAGTGCATTGATATCGTTATTATCAAACAGTTGCACATTAAATTGTCCAGTAGCAGTAAATTTTCTACCAAGAGCGTAATCCAAGCCAGTGGTGAAGTTTAGACCAATATCAAACTCCTGAGTCTGAGAGCTACCACCAACACCAACAAAAGGAGAAACCCTTCTGCCTACATTATTAAAGTCATAGGTAATTGGGATAACTACCGTTCCATTAAAATCTTCATTAAGGTCATCAAACAAAATTTGTGGTCTTAGAGAGAAGTTTCTACCCACAGGAAACTTGCTGTAAGCAGCAAACCCAGAATCAGTAGCTCCTACCCCAATGTAGTTCTGAGAAACACTCGAAACGTTTCTACCTCTTCTCCCTCTTCGTTCTTGCGCCAAGCTAGAACCAGG
>CALKUU010000088.1 GCA_937996665.1 uncultured Xenococcaceae cyanobacterium
GCAAACCCAGCAACGAAGATTGTCAACACCCCCGTAATCCATAACGGAGCAGTGTAATTCACACTCACCAACAACCCCGAAATCACAGGTCCGATCGCATTCGACATACTCAAATAAGCAGAATTAATCCCCAAAACTTCCCCTTGCTCACTTCGCTGCGAATTCAGTGATAAAACCGTATCGATCAAAGGCATTGGGAAAGAATTTACCACCCCAAAAAATATCAAAATCAGGATAAAAGCTCCATAGGTCGGGAAGGTGGGCATTAGCAAAAAGGAAATCCCCCGCAATGCCAAAGAAACCGCGATAATATCGATTAAATTAAAGCGATCGCTCAATGGCTCTAGGGCAAAAACCTGAGAGCAAAAACCCAAAATTCCCACTAACGCAAACATCATTGCCAAACCCTTAGCATTCTGCCCCAAAACATTGAGGAAGAAAGGCTGAAAAGCAAAGGTAAAAATTGTAAAAGTACTGCCACTGAGCAGAGTCAAAATAAACAGCTTACCCAAAGTTGGTCGTGCGGCTGATTTGGCAATTTTGCCAAAAGCAAAATCATCCCAACTAAGTTTAAAATCACCCTTTGCAGTTGTGACAGGATTGGTTTCGGGCAAAAAGAAGAAAGTAAGGATGGTTGCGATCGCCGCGATCGCTGCACTCACCATAAAACTCATTCCCAACGGCGAAACTCCTGGTAAAGTCGGCAACTGTTGAGCGAAATAACTCAAGACAGGGCCAACCACAAAACCCAAGCGAAAAGTTGCCCCAAAAATGCCAAATGCTCTCGGTCTTTGGGCAGGGGTGGTAATGTCACTAATCACTGCACTAGCAACCGAATTATTTCCCCCAGTCAAACCATCTAACATTCTGGAGAAATAAAGTAACCAAGCTACGGTGGCAACAGCACCAAGAATGTTGGCAACCACAGTTCCCAGCAAGCTAAAGACCAAAATATATTTACGTCCCAAGCGATCTGACAACTTGCCGAGAATAGGCGTTCCAAAAAACTGAGAAAGAGCGAAAGCAGTAGTTAATAAACTTGCTTGTAAGTCACTCAAACCAAACTGTTTAGCGTAGGGATACAGCAGGGGAATGAGGACAGAAAAACTAATTGCATTAATCAGGGCAATTAGGGCAATTAGCCAAAACAAAGGCGGTAAATCGAAGTTTCCAAGCCAGTTGGGTTTTTTCATTCAGGTTATATTTTCGTTCCAAAAGCCCGCAAGGCTGACTCTAGAATATAACCTTAAGACCTAAATATCTGATCACTATCTCAAGATGGCTATACAGGTAATAATTTTGAGGCTTTAATTGAAGAGCGATCGCAATCAATTTACCAGCAGAAATGATTTAGGGCAGGACAAGCCCACCCCAAAAACAATTAACCACTAGCCATAATTAACAGTTAGAGACAATTAAGCTAGTTATTGCATACCTTCAAGGTTAAACAAGAAAGGAACTCCACCTCCTTTATCACCATTAGTTACCAAAACTCTCGGCATCTGCGCACCACCATTACGCCAAGCTTCGATCGCTTCTTTTTGGAGAACTAGTTCCCCACCCTGAGCTTTGAGGGTTTCTGCTAGCAATCTTTGCGCTTCGGCTTTACCTTTAGCTCGGTTAATATCAGCTTGCGCTTCTTGCTCCGCTTCTTTGGCTACATAGACAGCTCGACGAGCTTTTTGCTCAGCAATTTGCTTTTCTTCTACTGCTTTTGCAAACTCAGGGGAGAAATTCAGATCGACAACACTCGTATCCAAAACGATAATCCCGTACTTTTCTAACCGCATTCCCAACGCATTATCAAAATCGTTTTTCAGCTCATTCCTTTTGGTAATTGCTTCTTCAACGGTTCGTCTTGCTGCGGCAATTTTAAAAGATTCTTGAGTTTGCGGGGCAATAATTTTCGCGACAATATTCTGCAAGGTTCCTTGAGTACGACGAATATTGACGATCTCTAAAGGATCAAGCCGAAAGTTAATCGCAAATCTGGCTTTCAAATTCTGCAAATCTTCGGTCGAGCTTTCGGCTGGCACTTCAAACTTTTGCACAGTGACATCATAGACATCAACGTAGGAAACAAAAGGAGGACGATAGTGAATACCTTCTAGCAAAGCTCCATCTTGAGCTTTACCCAAAATACTGAGAACCCCTGCCTGTCCAGGATTAATAACGATAAAAGCATTTAGTGCCACGAGTAACACTAAAGCTGCAATGATTCCCCCAAACAAAGGCTGGAATCCCTGAGACTGATTATCCAATTCTTAAAATCTCCTCAAATATAGTTATGATTGCCAAAATTTTTTGCCAACAAAGTTTGTATCTATTGACTTTTATCCTAGAACTTTCTCAAAATTAAGGTTTAAAACTCCAGATCGACTTTAGGGTTAGACAAAATCTAGGTTTATCTATCTTTTTAAGGAGCAAACGAACCCGAAACAATGGAAGGTATTGGCGATAAAAACAAACTAGAAATTACCTTTAGTATTGATATTGCAACAGCTTCAGTGGAAGGGGCAAAAGTTCAGGTTGATGTTGAGGGTACTTTAGCGATATCTATCAATCGGAGGAAAATCTTTAATGAGAAGGGTATCCTGCTTGTGGAGTTAGCAATCTATCTAAGTAAGTGGCTTAAGGACATTGAGAAAAACAAAATAAGAAATTTCTACTATGAATCGATGGATTTTGAAGAGCATCCAATTTTAGAATTTATAGAGATCGAAAATGACTGTTGGAAAGTAAATTCGATATGGCAAGAGTTTGAAAATACTGAGTATCTAGATTTAGGTGAATTGTCGACCGTTGCTAAAAGCTATGTCGAAAAACTAGAGTTTGATCTCAATAACAAGTTTAATTTAGATATTTCTGCTCTTGTTGTGTAAATTGTAATTTTAGGTTTCTAGAGCGATCACTTGATTCAAGCTCACTCACCAAATTATTAAAATAGTTTTAGCTCAGCTTAAGCTTAAGATTGTTCACTAGTACTTGGTTAAGTTTAGAAATATTGTTTATTAGGTTAAAACTTATGGTTAATAACAAATCACGTAAAATAGCACTCTTGGTTTTTACTAGTTTACTTTTCCTGGGTAGTTGCGCTTCAAATTCTAGCCAGCAAGTTGATAGTGGTTCAAATACTCCAGAGGTAACGGATACAGCTCAAGCAAATAGTTCTCAAATTAGTGTTTTTGCAGACAAAGACGGTCGGGCTATTCGGGGAACTGATCCTGTCGCTTATTTTACCCAAAGTAGTCCTGTTGTGGGCAAAGCAGAGTTTACCCATGAATGGAGTGGCGCAAACTGGCTCTTTGCGACCGCAGAAAACCGTGATTTGTTTGCAGCTAATCCCGAAAAATATGCCCCTCAATATGGTGGTTATTGTGCTTGGGCTGTTAGTCAAGGTGCTACTGCTCCAATTGATCCTCAAGCCTGGAAGATTGTCGATGGCAAACTTTATCTAAATCTCAATAAAAAAATTCA
>CALKUU010000089.1 GCA_937996665.1 uncultured Xenococcaceae cyanobacterium
TTTACGTACATCCATATTCTACAACAACTGAAACCCTTGATTTATAAAGTTTTCAACTCCAAAGTGCAAGGTTATGACCAATAAACCCGTGGCTCGTTTTCATCCCGATATGCGTAGCGGTATCCCTTTAGGGACGCTCAATCAAAGATTAGAGCGCGGGACTTTCACTCGCAAGGTTAAATAGAGACTTAGCTTATGTTTGGCATTGTTAAACAATTCGCTTCCCCATTCGCCTAAAAACTTGACAAACCGTTTTTTGCCAAAAGTGTCAGGAGAAATAGCGATCGCTATTAACCAACAAGTAGTCAAGCGATCGCTCATCAAAGAAGTTTTGATTTCCGATAAGACTATCTTTCTTCTTGCCGAACTAGTAAAACAGGACATTCTGCTTTAACCCGAATGTAGTCAGAAAGAGAACTACCTAAGAGTCTCTCCAAATCAGGTAAATTCTTGGCAATTGAAGGACGGCGTTCAGGAGATCCAAGCACCATAAAGTCAATATTATTATCTTCTGCCAAATTACAAATTTTTTGGGCTGGTCTTCCCCCTGTCAAAATACAGCGATAATCAATTCCAGCTCGTTTCACTTTGCTAGCAGCAGCACTCAAAATCGGATTATTGGCGATATCTTCTTTGGATATTGCTAAACCTGGTTTTAGATCTGGATTAACTCGTGTCAGGAAAAATTCAGCATCCTTGTATCCTCGAAACAAATTGATCGCCGTATCCAAAGCGTATTGAGCAGCGGGAGATTTATCGATCGCGATCATCACTCGTTTAATTCTTTTGATATAAATACTATCTTTGACAAGCAACATCGAGCGATCTGTCAATTGAAAAACGTATTGACTAACCGAGTTGCCAAGAATTGCTTGTAACTTGCCCATTCCTCTTGAACCCATAATAATTAGATCTGAGTTCTGCTCTTTGGCAACTTCAAGAACCACTGACTTGGGTTCTCCTTCTCTAACAAGAGTAGACACCCGACTCTCTGCTATCCCTAACTCACCGATTAGTTCTTTGATCCTAGATTCTGCCTCATCTGTAGAGGCTTCGACCTTTTCCTTGCTCGCTGATGAGGAGACTGCTTTGAGAATTGATAATTCTGTACTCTTAAAACTAGGAAGTTCTAGTAATAGTTTGAGTAATTGCTGGGCATTATTTTTGCCAGAGTCGGCATATAAAATCTTTTTTAACATTGACTTTCTCGGTATTATCTTTCCTGGTCTTGCGTAGAATTGCTTTTATTGGCTCTCTGCCTCTAGATTACTGCGAATAGGTTCTTACTCAGGCAGCGTTACGAAAAAAACTTAATGATTATCTGGATCGATTAGAACATGCTGAAATCCTGACTAAGTTGATCTTTATCCTGTTCGGTTCTGTTGAAGATTGATTGAGAGCAAGATATTTGACTAAGTATGAACTTTTACTAAAGTTGACGTTTCAAGAACTGTAACGCCTAGTACCACTTCTAAAAGATCAGGGCAAAATAGGAACACAAGAAACAAATAATTCAATGATTCGGGGCTTAACTCTAAAAATCCTTACTTGAAAGGTTTTCTGAAAAGAACTAAATTGTCGAATTTATCTTATTAATTCTATTGATGTTAACTTATGATTTTGCAAGATCAGCGAGATTATCAAATTATTTTTCTAGCCTGCTTTTTAGGTCTAGGACTTTCTACTCGTGACTGGACAATCCAACCACTTTTAATTTTAGTGATCGCCCTCTCTTGTCTAATAACTCAGTGGGTTTTGAGTGCGATTGTAGAGACTCAAAAAAAAGCTGATATTTTTGATTGGCAAAGTAATAGCGTGCAAATTGCCCTTACTAGTCTCACTAGCCCCAGGGTTTTAAACTCTTTACGGAGTGCTTTGATTACTGCTTTGGGCTTATGTTTATTGTTGCGAGGAAATAGTTATCAAACTATGGTCTTAGCTGGATTCTTGGCGATCGCCTGCAAATTCCTCTTTCGCTGGGGGAAAAAGCATTTTTTCAATCCTGCCAATTTCGGCATTATTGCCGCCTTGGTTCTTACTAACGATGCCTGGGTATCGCCTGGACAATGGGGAACTGATTGGTGGTATCTACTTTTGTTTGCAGGGATGGGCGGTGTTGTTCTCAAAAAAGTTGGACGTTGGGATACTTCGGTCACCTTTTTACTTACCTACGCAGGGTTGGAAGCAATTCGAAATTTTTGGTTGGGTTGGAGTTTAGATGTCTGGCTGCATCAATTATCTAGTGGCAGTCTATTATTGTTTGCCTTGTTTATGCTCACCGATCCGCGCTCGATTCCTAACGCAACGAAAGGGCGCATTTGCTGGGCAGTAGCGATCGCAGTAGTCACAATTATCCTTCAAGATTATTTTTATCTCACTACCGCTATTTTTTGGGCTTTATTTATCATTTCCCCAATCACAATTCTGCTAGATATGATTTGGTCTGCTCCTAGATTTAACTGGAAAAAACCATTAGCGATTAGTGGCTAACTAAAAACGACTTACATTTCAAAAAAACAAAGAGTAAAGCTTTACTAATCAGCAAATCATAAATTTTATTGATCAAGCTTCCTCAAATTTATTTCTAAATATGGCAACAACTAACTATGAAAATGCTTAGAATTTTATTCTCCTGCGTTTTAACGGGAGTAGTCTTTATTTTCAATATGCAGCCAGTGCTGGCATTCTGCGGCTTTTATGTAGCCAAAGCAGATAGTAGTTTATATAACCAGGCATCTCAAGTAATCATTGCTCGTGACGGACAAAGAACCGTCTTAACGATGTCCAATGATTATCAAGGAGAAGCTAAGGACTTTGCGATGGTCGTCCCTGTCCCTGTGGTTCTCAAAGAAGAACAGGTTAATGTGGGCGAATCGAAAATTATTGAAAGACTAGATGCTTTTAGCGCCCCTCGATTAGTCGAGTATACAGATCCAGATCCTTGTGAAGTGAGAGCATTTGAAGATCGTCTTGAATTCAATACTGCTTCACCTCGAGTGCAAAAATCTCAGTCAAGAGTACAACAGGAAGCTCTTGGCGTAACTGTTGAAGAAGAATTTTCAGTTGGTGAATACGACATTGTCATTCTCAGTGCCAAAGAATCTGATGGTTTAGAAACCTGGCTAACTCAAAACGGCTATAAAATTCCTGCTGGCTCCCGCGAGCTATTGCAGCCCTACATCAAGCAAAATCTGAAGTTCTTTGTCGCTAAAGTCAATCTCGAAGAATTTGACAAGCAAGGTTTCCAAAAACTCAGACCGATCGCGATCGCCTATGAGTCTCCTAAATTCATGCTGCCAATTCGTTTGGGAATGACCAATGCCCAAGGTGATCAAGACCTAATTGTCTATTTGCTCTCTCCTAAAGGACAGGTAGAGTTAACTAACTATCGGACAGTCAACATTCCTTCTAACACTGATGTACCTGAGTTCGTCGAATCTGAATTCAAAGACTTCTTTACAACCATGTTCCAAAAAACCTACGAGAAAGAAAACAAAAAAGTTGCTTTTCTGGAATATGCCTGGGATATGGCAAGTTGTGACCCCTGTTCTGCCAACCCCCTAAACCGATCAGAACTACAACAGGCTGGTGTTTTTTGGCTAGACG
>CALKUU010000090.1 GCA_937996665.1 uncultured Xenococcaceae cyanobacterium
TCTCATTATGTTTACCAAAGTCTTTCTAACTTAGGCTTTTCAACATCATCTAAGGGTTAAGGACTATCTTTATTTGTCAAACAAGTTTATCGCTATTGGTCAACAGAGGAAGCTAAATAAACTCGCTTGGTTTTTTTTCAAAAGTCCTCAGATGAATATTTAAGCAAAAAGCTCAAGCAGCTCATCTAAGTCCAAATCAAGAACAAAATTAGAGCTGCCTAGATCGAATTAATAATTTTATTATTTCGATCTGTTTTTTTTTGGTCAATTATTTACTATTTACTGGTCAGTTGTTTATGGCTTGAGCATTGTCGTTCCTATATTTTGATTGTTTGGCTAAATACTGGAAACCTAAGTCATGAGGTTTAGTTGTAATTCTTTTCTTAGACTTCAACTTAGATTTGTATCTTTTCCAAAAAGCGTTTGTAAAAGATTCAAGGTCTAGCTGAGAAGGTATAGATAGACTAATGAGAAGATTATCGGCTTCTAGGTCTTTAATATCTTTAATGAAAATTTTGTCAGTTTCATAGTGTTTCTGCAAGTTTTGGAGGGTTAACAAAAAAATAAGCCAATTGACTTCCGAATTGAAAAACAAATCTACGTTTGTATCTATTTGAGATACCATTTGGTCAAAATTCCTAGAATTAAGGAATCTATCCTGTTGTTTGGGAAATTTCTCTAACGGATTTTTAGCCTGATAGATTTGGTTTTTCGTTCTGTTCTGGATATTTTTTTGTTGATATTGCTCGAATTTTTCAAGAACGCCATCCTTTGCTACTGAACCTTGGAAATTAACCTTGGTAGTTATTGTTTCTAAGAATTGAGCACCTGTTAAGTTCGCCTCACTTAAATCAGCCTTACTCAAGTCGGCTTTACTCAAGTCAGCTTTACTCAAGTCGGCTTTGCTTAAATCTGATTCTGTTAGATATGCATAAGTTAGATTGGCACTAGTTAAATTTGCTTGTCGTAATTTACTTTGCTGCAAATCTGCACCTTGTAAATCTGCCTGGACAAAACTAGAAAACGATCCTTCTGATCTAGCTAAATTGGCTTCACTTAAAACTGCTCCATCTAAAGTCGCTCTGTTGAGGTTTGTCTTTTCTAGGCGAGCTGCGGTTAAATTAGCATCTGTTAAATTCGCGTTACTCAAATCCGCTAGATACAAGTTGGCTCGAACTAAATTTGCCCCAACAAACTCGGCACCATTTAAATTTGCTTGGCTAAAATTAACATCGGCTAAGTCTGCTCCATTGAGATTAACGACACGCAGGTTAGAATCGGTGAGATCCGCTCTACTCAGCTTTGCACCAATCAAATCAGCATTGCGGTAGTTGGCTTCAACCAAACTGGCTCCAGTTAAATTTGCACCAATTAGGCTAGCACCTGTCAGATTAGCTCTAGTTAGGTTGGCATAACTTAAATCGACTCCGTCTAGATTGGCTCCGCTAAAATTTGTTTTAACGAGATTTGACCCTTTGAGGGTAACCCCACGGAAGTCAATTCCAATTAGTTTAGAGCCACTTAGGTTTACTTTATCTAGATCAAGAATTTCTAAATAATTTTTTTTTCGCCATTGGTTCCAAGACTCCACGCCTTGTTTTAGCTTTCTAAAACCTTTTTTGTGAAACATTAAGTAATATTAGTTTTTAAATGTTCTTAATCTCATGCAATGCATTCACTTATAGATACATTATTTAGCAGTAATAATTGCAATTGTTTATGTTTATTTTGAGATCAATGAGGATTCTCGTTTCTTTCGCTTAATCAAATCACGGTGGGGAAAAATAAACAGGTTATAAAATAAAGATTCAGAAAGATTTAATCTCTAGAATCGATGGCAAACAGGTTAGGATTTAGGAAACCAGGAGAATGTACTCTCCAGTTGAGGATTTACTGACTAATCTTTTGATACTTGTTTTTGTCATAAATTTTGTAGGCTATTAGATAATTTAAAGGATAAACGCCGATTATGGGACTATTCGATCGTGTAAGTAGAGTTTTTAGAGCCAATGTTAATGATTTGGTTAGCAAGGCCGAAGATCCAGAAAAAGTCTTGGAACAAGCTGTCCGTGATATGCAGGAAGACTTGATTCAGCTCCGTCAAGCTGTAGCAAGGGCGATCGCCACGCAAAAGAGAACTGAGCAGCAATACAATAAAAACCAACGAGAAGCTAGTAGTTGGCAACAAAGAGCGCAACTAGCTCTGTCTAAGGGTGATGAAAATTTAGCCCGAGAAGCTCTAACTCGGAAAAAGTCTTTTAGCGATACTGCTGCAACTCTTAAAATGCAGCTAGATCAACAAAGTGGCAATGTTGACTTGCTTAAACGTAATTTGATTGCTCTAGAGAGCAAAATTTCGGAAGCAAAAACCAAAAAAGATATGCTCAAAGCCAGATCTAACGCAGCTAAAGCTCAAAAGCAACTCCAAGAAACTATTGGCGGCATCGATACGAGTAGTGCTATGGGCGCATTTGAGAGAATGGAAGAGAAAGTGATGATTCAAGAGGCTGAATCACAGGCGGTAGCTGAATTAGGCGGCTCAGGTCTAGAACAGCAGTTTGCCCAGCTAGAAGCTAGTAGTGGCGTAGATGATGAGCTAGCCGCACTGAAAGCTCAACTAGCTGGTGGGTCAGTGAGCCAAGAGTCTTTACCTGCCGCAGAGCCTAGTACTGCTGCACCTCAAGATGTGGCGATCGATGCAGAGTTAGAAGAGTTGCGCTCACAACTCAATGATGACTAGGTTTTTCACTATCTACTCCAAAAAATTAATTCCCTATTTCTGAATTGATAACAGTTACTTTATTAAGTGACTGTATTTTTTTTGTTGCTTATCTGAGATCGGAAGCAAACAAGCTAAATGTTCGTTGACAATATAGCTACAGCCAAGAGAGTTAGGACGTAGCATCTTTTAAAACTGACTCAATTGCCAGTCTTAATGAAGAGTAATCATGTAAGCGATGACGAACGCGAGTTTTTAGCCAAGCCCAGCATTTTTCAATTCTATTCAGATCTGGAGAATAGGGAGGTAGATATAAAATGCGACAGCCAGATGATTCAATTAACTCTTGAATTCGACCTCC
>CALKUU010000091.1 GCA_937996665.1 uncultured Xenococcaceae cyanobacterium
CCAACGTCGGCATCAAAAGTTATTAGAAGAAGCTCCTTGTTGTGCGCTTAATCCTCAGTTACGAGCAAAAATGGGTGAGGCTGCGGTTAAGGCTGCTAAGTCGATTAATTATGTGGGGGCGGGAACTGTTGAGTTTCTCCTAGATAAGTCGGGGGATTTCTATTTTATGGAAATGAATACCCGTATCCAAGTTGAACACCCTGTTACGGAAGTAGTTACGGGTTTGGATCTAATTGCTGAGCAGATTCGGGTTGCTCAGGGTGAGAAGTTAAGGTTTTCTCAAAAGGATATTGTTCTCAATGGTCATGCGATCGAGTGTCGCATTAATGCGGAAGATCCTGACCAGAACTTTAGACCACATCCAGGCAGAATTAGCGGTTATCTGCCCCCAGGAGGGCCAGGGGTGAGAATGGATTCTCATGTCTACACCGATTACGAAATTCCTCCTTACTATGATTCTTTGATTGGTAAGTTGATTGTTTGGGGTGAGAATCGCGATGTAGCGATTAAGCGAATGAAGAGGGCTTTGCGCGAATGTGCGATTACGGGTGTGCCGACGACGATTGGTTTTCACCAAAAGATTTTGGAGACTCCTGCTTTTTTAAATGGGGAGGTTTATACGGATTTTATTCAGGCGCATTTGATTCCTGATTTATAATACGTTGTTGGTTTGATGGATAAAGCGTAAATTTTTTTGTTCGTTGTTAATGGTTAATGGTTGATGGCTGATTGACAATTAATGTGATTGAGTTTGTTTCACCATGTTGAATCTAAAAACCATACTTTAGTTATGCAACGCTATGTTTTCATTTAACTAATGATTTCTAAATAGGCAATCTTAGCTAATTTATAAGCTTATTTTCCTAGGTTTTTTATTATAATTCTCGCAGTGTTCAAGAGAACCTGATGGGAGATACAGACAATAACAGTAATGGATTGGTCGCCTTTTTTCAGCGAGTTTGGGCTGGAATAGTCGGTCTTTTTGGTGTGGTTTCGGCAATTCTGGGTTACATCAAGTTAGCGGATGGTGATTTTGGGTTATTTACCCTAGTGTTGCTTGGAGTGGGGGTTGCTGGGTTATTTCTGTCTTGTTTGTATTATGCTTTTTTCTGGAAACCAGAACTAGGTGATGGTAAGTCAGGTGATGATAAATCAACAGAATCGATAATTATTACTTCTGGTTCAAATAGACCGAAAGTTCCTCAAAGGGAAAAAGAACAGAAGCAGAAGGAAAAGCACAGGAAAAGAGTGCGCTGGCTAGCTCGTTTGGGTTTGTTGCTAGTTCCTGTTTTGGTTTGGGGTGGATATCGATTTTATCAACATCAGCTATCACTTCCACCCAAAGATTTTAAGATTTTAGTGGCTAATTTTGAAGGCTCTGATGCTGGAAATCATCGAGTAACTCAAGAGATTTTTAGGAATTTAGAGCGGGAGTTGGAAAGATATGGTGATGATGTCAAGGTTGAAAGGTTAGATAAGTCGCTTAAGAGTATCAGGGCAGCAAAAGCAGCAGGAAAGCAAAAGAAAGCTGAGATCGTTATTTGGGGCGACTATCAGGTATTAAAAGACGTTGTACCTATTAGTGTTAATTTCGAGATTCTTAAAGAAACTGCTAATTTTCTTGAATTAGGAGAATTAGTGCAAGGAAAAACTCAACTTGTACCAATTTCACAGTTAAACAGTTTTGAATTACAAACCAACCTTTCCCAAGAAATGACTTATCTAAGCCTTTTTACTTTGGGGATGTATCGTTATTTAGATGAAGATTGGAAACAAGCTCAAGTCTTCCATAATAAGGCATTAAGAACATTAAAAGCCACAAATGAGCCTATAATTTCTCTAGGAAGAGAAGTAGTTTATCTTTATCTTGGAAACTCCTCTTCTTTCCAAAAAATTTATGACAAAGCGCTCAATAATTACAACAAAGCTATAGAACTTAAACCTGACTATGCAGATGCCCATAACAGCCGAGGCAATATTTATTATGTTCTAGGAAAATACGAAAAAGCGCTCAATAATTACAACAAAGCTATAGAACTTAAACCTGATCTTGGAAAAGCATATCTCAATCGAGGTAGTATCCATTATGTTCGAGAAGAATACGAAAAATCGCTCAATAATTACAACAAAGCGATAGAACTTAAACCTGACTATGCAGATGCCTACTATGGCCGAGGTATTTCCCACGGAAATTTAGGAGAATACGAAAAATCGCTCTCTGATTTCAACAAAGCGATAAAACTTAAACCTGAATATGCAGATACCTACTTCAACCGAGGTATAAGTCATAAAAAACAGGGAAATAAAAAAGCAGCAATCGAAGATTTTACTCAAGCTTCAGAACTATATAAAAAACAAGGAAATAGCGAATCGTATCAAAATTCACTAGACAGACTTAAAGAACTTGAGAATTAGGAAAAAAATTTATAACAATTGCAATCCATCCCAAATCATTGCAGGGTTTTTAGACTTTAATCGTGATTACTGAAAATATCTTACTATCCATTCTTAAACACAAAGTATACACTCTAAATATATACTTAATCCCATATCACCATGGAAACCGCTAAACTCTTCCAAAATGGTCAAAGCCAAGCAGTGAGACTTCCCAAGAAATATCGTTTTGCTGGGGATAAGGTTTTAATCAAACGTCTAGGTAATGCATTAGTTCTCCTGCCTTATGAAGATTCCTGGGAAACCCTATTTGCCAGCTTAGAACAATTTTCCGATGACTTTATGACAGACAATCTCCAACAACCAGAATTCCAAGAACGCGAAAGTTTTTGAATGAAATTCTTACCAAATGATCTCCGTACCATAGAGTTTAAACTTTTCATCTGCTGTAACTATCGGCAGATTTTTGATTCTCCCTTGGGCAATTAAAAGTCGATCAAATGGATCTTTGTGGTGATTTGGCAAATTACTAATTTCAAGAACATCTCTCATGCTAATGACAAGCAAAATAAAGTCATAATGCTCTACACGTTTAGGAATGTATGATTTTGCAGGTTCTGGTAACGGAAGTTTGCCAAGTTGATATTTAATCACGATCTCCCAAGCACTGACTACGCTGAAAAAGATCATGTTTTCGGGGTTACCGATAAGAGAACGGGAAGTCTTTGAGAGCTTATCGTCGTCGGTCACCCACCAAAGAAAGGCATTAGTATCTAGAAGTACTTGCATTGGTAAGATTAATCTTCTCCTTCAAAAGCAGCAAGAATATCTGAAGGAAGAGGATCGTCAAAATCGTCTGGAACAACAAAACGACCTTTATCAATTCCAGGAACTCTATTTTTCGATTTTGTTGAACTTGATTGCTTGAAAACGTTAGAAGAAGGAATTAAGCGAGCCATTTCTTCTCCATCAGCAAAGATCACAATTTCCTCACCCTGAAGTACTTGAGAAAATAATTGTGAAAACTGTTGTTCTGCTTCTTTACTATCTACATGAATGGTCATAAATTTTCTTCCTAAAGAGTTGCGCTCAGTTAAGTAATTCCAGAATAGCGAATTTGATAGGGAATTTCCTCCACAGGCAAAGCCTCACTATCTAAATTGTTATAAGTAATTTGCAACCTTCTTTCCCCTGCATATTCCACCAGTTTCCCCGTAAATAACTCCGCGATCGTCCCCAAACTTTGAATCCGCACCTTGCCATTAAAAACCGTAGCCCTCGCTAGATAAATGACCAAATCATCACGAGACGGACGATTGACCGTCGTACTAGCAGTCAGGTGGGCAATGCCACGCTCATCAATTTCTTGCGTCATAGCGATCGCTGTATTCCTAATCCCCCGAATAGCAACAATCGCAGCAGCCACCGCCATCGTAATATCAACTCCATCATCGGTATAAATTTTTTGAGTAGAAAGATACTGAAAATTCCTCTCTCCTAAATCATCACGAATGCGACGGTGAATCATATTGTGGGGATGATAGCTGGTAAGCGCTCCGACGATCGCCCCACAAGCATCTCGGGGTTCGCGCCAGGGAGATTCGCGAGTTTTGCCATAGATGCGTTTACCCTCTTCTTCCAATCTACCGACATGGGTTTTAAGGTCGATCGCTGCTAACACCAGTGACTTTGGATTACCCAGATAGAGTTTGCGCCGTAGTTTGTCATCCATCTGATGGGAGACCGTGACATGAGCTAGAGTTGCCCCATTATTTGTCCCACCCCCAGCAGGGAAAAAAGCTTCTAGTTTGAGTTCGCCAATTTCTGAGAGAGTCGCAAAGCGAGAGGCAACAACATCGCGATATCTTTTGGTTGCTTCCCCTTGATGGATGCGATCGCCACAGTTAGTATATGCGAGAGTAGTAACTACGCTAGGTAAGCTGAGATCGGCACCGCAGATATGGATATCAGTTTTGCTGGCATAGGCAAATTGCAATTCGTCTCTAAGCAGTTGCAAGCCATTGATGAGGGCATAGCGATCACTGACTATTTCATTGAGGTAGTTATGATAGGCGTTGCGTTCCATGCCAAAAGAGGCTGGTAGTTGCCAGAAGCTATCGATGCGAGTTTGGGCTGCTTTGGCATCAAAGGGGATGTTCATTAGCTGTTATTAATTTACAGGCTATTGAGAAATTCTTGCTTGATTACTCTGGTATTGCCAGTATTCATCAGTTTTATATATTTTTCTACCAAGTTTGTCGTCAAATCAGTAAGAAAATGGCTAGTTGCTCTCTTAATATATTCCTGATTTTCGAGAATGTAAAAGGACAAGATATCATCCTTTATTTCCTGAAATATTTTTATGGTATGTATTATTACAATATGTATCTTATTACATTAAATGAATAGTTTTTTACGGAGTTACTTTTAGACAGCACAATTCACAAAAAAGGTAATGGATAACAGAATTATTACATTGATTTTCACTCCGAAATCAGATCATGATTTTAGAGTTGTTGAAAAATAGTTTTCACTCAGCTATCAATCTAGAATTTGCTATCTTGCCTCTATATTTTTGTGTGCTGTTGTTCATTAAAGACAAGTTAGGTTTCACTGCGCTGCCAAATTAACTGAACGAGGGAAGTTTATTGAAAAATCTTTTCTACTTGGCAGTTTAAAAGCTTGTTTTTTAATTGATATAGAGCTCAAGATATTTAATATTTGCAGAAGAATCTAATATGACTAATACGAATAGTGGCAGCTTTGGGTTGTCAGACAATGCAAACGATCACTTGATATATGCTGTTGAGGCTGGGTTGATAGATAGCATCACGGCTAATAACATCGCTACTGGTGTCGGCGGATTTATGGGCTTACCTGGAGATGGAAGAGTAGAATCCTTTTTCAACATTAATCCAGAGAACAATCTTGTAACCCTAATTTACTTAGCAGAGAATGGATTACTCATTCCTAGTTCTCAGACAGAAAGTTTAGTTCCTGACAATTTATTTAATGGTTCAGGCAGTGGTGATATTTTCAATGGCTTTTTGGGAAATGACACTATTAATGGGAACGACGGTGATGACCATTTAATTGGTGGTCGTAACTCCGATTATCTTGATGGGGGTCGCGGTAATGACACCCTACGGGGAGGAGACTTTACTAGTTTCTCTCCCATTGACGGACGAGATACGATTATTGGTGGTCTGGGTAATGATCTTATTTTTGGTAACGCCGATAATGATTTTTTACTACTTGATCGCACTGAAACTGATAGCTCAGGTGGTAATGATATTGCCTTTGGAGGGAGAGGCTCTGACACTATCTATGGGGCTGGGGGTAATGATCAGATCCATGGGGATGGCGAAGTAGAAGAGTCTCCAGACGGTAGCGACTTTCTTTATGGTGGAGATGGCGATGATTCTCTGTTTGGTCGTAGCAAAAATGATGTTCTTCAAGGCGATCGCGGAAATGACTATCTTGATGGTGGCTCTGGTAACGATATTCTTGACGGGGGTCGTGACGATGATTTATTAGATGGTGGCTCTGGTAATGACAGTCTTATCGATAACCATGGGAATGATTCTCTTTTTGGAGGAGATGGTAACGATACCTTACGTTCAGGATTCTCCAATGACTATCTTGATGGTGGTTCTGGTAATGACAGCCTTATTGGAGATTCGGGTCATGATAACCTAATTGGCGGTTCTGGTGACGATGTTCTCAGAGGTGGTTCTGGCAGTGACACCCTTACTGGAGGGGCTGGCCGTGATACTTTTTATCCTGGTGGTGGCTCTGATTTTATCAATTTTGAGCGAATCAGTGATAGCCCTAAATCCAACCCTGATCGAATCAGAGAATTTAGCCCCTCTGATATCTTTGGTGTAAGTTCGTTAGGCTTCGACAGTATCTCCTCAGAAGCCACTAGAAATCAAACTCAAGATTCCAGTGATTTGAGATATTTCCACCGCACCACTGGTACTGGGGAAGAACGAACCTTCATCACCAATGATCAACTAGAGTTTAGTTTCTATCTGGTGGGTACATTCGATTTAAGTGTCAATAGTTTTGACTTTGGAAACTAAAGTTAATCTCTTCTTTAGTTAAAAGATTGTGTTGCAAGAATTTTCTAACTTCCTATCGAGAGTACTGCAATTTTTATCTATGGTTGCAATCCATCGACGTGGAGTGATTTTTGACAACGCCATCTCAATACAAATGAAACGCTTCAATTTAAGCAACAATTCAGTTCAATTAAATTAATACTATGAACATTCAATTGCCTTGGGATCCCGATAATTCAAGACCTTGGGAGGGTGATGGTGTAGAACCATCCGACATTTTAGATTTGCAAGATTGGAAAGTAACTCTTCCTGTCGATGGCGATGATCCTGATTCCAAACCAGATGAAGTTAAGGAAAATGCTCTTAGCGATAATTATGAAAGTCCATACTTTTACGCTAGCTCTGATGGAGGAGTAGTCTTTAACGTTCCTTCTTCAACTGGTAATACAGCTACAACAACTAATAGTAACAATCCTCGAACCGAACTAAGAGAGATGTTGCGCAGAGGCGATACTTCAATCCCGACTAGTCCTAGAAGTGGGCTTCCCAGCAACGAGAATAATTGGGTATTTGGCAGTGCAACTCGTAATCCTGATCATCCTGCTGGTGGCGTTAATGGCGAGTTAACAGCTACTTTGTCTGTAAATAGAGTGGCAGAATTTAGCCAAAATGATAATAACCTCGCAAGAGTGGTTATCGGGCAAATTCATGCTGGAGTTATCGGTGAAGGTGGCGGTGAAGTTCCTCTGTTGATTATTTATCGAAAGCTTCCTAATGAAGATAAAGGAACTATCTATCTTCAACCAGAAGATTCAGACAATCAAGATTTTGGTCGATACGATCTGTTTCTAGATAGTGGCAATGCTTCAGATGGCATAGCTCTTGGAGAACAATTCAGCTATAACATCAAGACAGAAGGAAATGATGTAACCGTTACTTTAAGCCGCGATGGCAAACCTGATTTAACTCATACAATTGATTATGAAGGCAAGGGCTATGATGCTCCTGACCAATTTTTGTATTTCCGAGCTGGTGCATATGTCCAAAATAATAGTGTTACTGAAGGCGACTATACACAAGTAACTTTTTATCAGTTAGATAATACTCACGATTCTCCTGATGAGATCGCTGGCATATCTGAGCCGAATCTTATTTTTAGTGAAACAACCTCTAGAGAGGCTTTAGTTGGGACTGAAAATGTTGATGTTTTCACCTTTAACTCGGTAGAAAATAGTCTTGAGAGTGGTGTACAGGACTATATCGGAAATTTCGAGCTTGGCAAAGATAAAATTGATCTTAGTGGGGTTGGTATTACTGGGCTAGATACTGATGGGGGACAAACCGAAGCTGGCGAAATACGTTTAGCTTATAGCGCCAACAGTAATAGAACTTACCTTCGTTCCGATCAATCAGAATTCGAGGCATTTTTAAAAGATGGAGATTACACCTCTTCTTTAAATCCTGACGATTTTATTTTTGCCAACGTCACTGATAATACTGATGGTTCAACTGATCAACCTACTGGCTCAGAAAGGCTTTACAGCCAAGAGACATCTAGGGAGACTTTAACTGGTGCTCTAGGCGTAGAAACACGATATGACTTCGATGATGCTCCTAACAGTACTGACGATGGAAGACAAGATGTAATTCGTAATTTTGAGCCAGGACTCGATATTATCGACCTCAGCGACTTAGGTATTATTGGATTAGATACCGATGGCGGACAAACCGAAATTGGCGAAATACGTCTAGCCTATAGTGGCAATAGTGATAGAACGTATTTACGTAGCGATCAGTCCGAATTTGAAGCTTTTCTTGAAGGAGATTTTAGAAATCTTACTGAAGATAGCTTCATATTTTCCGAAAATATTAACAACATAATCTAACTCCAACAACTTAGAAAGTATTATTCCCTTTGTTTACTTCAACTGAACAGAGGGACTTTCTTTCTTAAGCGTTATCAATGTATCTTCCTGAGGTTTTTGGTGAGGATGCAAATACTAGATTAAATTCATTAGTTTAGTTGTCATTAAGCATTTTCTAGCCTGCTTGATAATTTCACTCTTTCTTCCTTAAAAAATAGCTTTTTCAAAAAATCGATGCGCGATCGCTATTGTCAGGTCTCTTAATGAAGACTGTTACTATTCATTGCCATAGTGATTAATCCTTGTTGACCTAGCAAGATCTCTCTAAGTAATGTACATAAGCCGACCCCAATAATTGGCGTTATATCTACACCACCAAGGCTAGGGATTACTTTTCTCATTGGGATCAGAATCGGTTCTGTAATTAAAACCACCCAATTAAGCGGAAATTTACTTGTGTCGGTTTCTGGGTTCCAACTTAAAACGATGCGGAAAATGAACAAAATAGTCATCAAGGCTAGAACCGTGCCTAAAATGATGCTCCCAACTAAAAGTAGATTCATGGTAAATGGTTGTATGATAAGGTTACGAAATATTAAGTATCTTTAGGCTTATTGTAACTTTGTCTGGTTACTAAATTGCAGTCGCCTAAGCGATCTTAAATGATCTTATTCTGAGCTAAACAGTTAGCTGAATTTTGATCAAAAGTACTAATTGCTGTAGTTTTTGCTAAAAAAATTTTAGAATTATTAACTAAGTGGTTATTACCGTCACATAAATATAAGTAAGGATTAAAAAAATATGACTCCCTCTTTAGCTAATTTTCTTTGGAGCTTGCTTGCTGGAACTTTGATCGTAGTTATTCCTGCAACAGTCGCTTTGCTAGCCTTTAGCCAATTCGATAAAATTAAGCGTCAATAATCAATCATCGCTTATTGATGAGCCCTTGCTATTGAAATTGTGTAGCAGCAAATTCCTAGGTCAGTGACATTTCAGTTGTCTATGACATTATGGAGTGGCTGCTACTATTATTATGGGGCTTTTTTTATAAGCATTTTCTTTGCTGGATCACAGTAAATAAATTGAATATTAATTATCCTTCAATAAGGAATTTAAACGTTATAGACTGTCCTAGATATAAAAAAAATTCGTTAAAGTAAGTTGTATTACTAGTAAAGTTTTATTCTTTTTAGCTTAATTATTCAGAGTCTGCGAATCAGTGGATTGACTGTTCTGAAGCTATTTAGCTATTTTAACGATAAACATGACTATACGGAAGCCATACTGTCAAATCAGCCAAAAAACAGGAGCAATTAAGGAATAATGGTTAATTTTGGGCTAAATTCAGCCAGTATTTTAGGTATCTTTTTAGCAGTTGCAGGGGCTTCTCTCTATTTTCTGCGTTCTGTTAGACCTGAATTAGCAAGGGATCATGACATTTTCTTTGCCGCAGTCGGTTTACTGTGTGGTTTTATTTTGCTGTTCCAAGGTTGGCGATTAGATCCCATTTTGCAATTTGGACAGTTTTTGTTAACAGGGACAACTATTTTCTTTGCAGTGGAAAGTATTCGTTTACGTAAGGTGGCAACCGAGCAAGCTAGACGTAATACGCCAACGGTAGATCGAGATCGCCCTGTGAGTCGCACTAGGGTCTATCGAGAAGAAGAATATAATGATCGCGATCGCAGCATTCCTGAAGCCTATAGCAACGTTTATGAAGGGGCAGAGGCAAATTATGACAGTCCCAGGCTCAGAGGTTACGAAGATCCTCAACCTCGTTCTCCTCGCTCTCGCAATTCGAGAGAACCAAATGGGAGAGATAGAAGACCCCGCAATCGTCCAGATGGTGGTCGTGTAGATAGCAGCCGTGCAGATAGATATGAGGCAACAGAAGCCCCTGCTCGTCCTGTTCGACCTCGTAATAGACCTCCTCGTCAGGATAACCGCTCCAAAGGCAAAGATGGTGGTTTTGGTGACCAATGGCAAGAAAAAGATGGTTGGGATAGCCCAAGTCCTCAAGAGCCTAGCTATCCAGATAACAGCGATCGCCGCATGAATAGATCGAATGATCGACCATCTCCAAGCGATCGTAGTCGTCCATTTGAAGATCAATCTAGACAACCAAGACGCAGACCTGATTCAAATCCACCAGTCAGACCCCAAGGTTTCAAGGATGAAGAACTGGGTAAACCTTACAACACTGGTTTGGGTAGCTCCTATAGTGAAGATATGGGCGATAGTTATCAAGATGATGATAATAATTACTCAGAGGCTGGAGACAATTATGATGGTCGCGGTAATAGTAGTAATGACTATGTGGATTATCAACCTATCAGCAATTTAGGTTCTAGTTATGATGACAATGATGATCAGGACTATGATGACCAAGATTACGATAGTCAGGACTATCAAGAGAACAATAATCCAGAATTAAAACCACCCATTTCTGATTGGGATGGCTGATAACAAGATAGAAGCAGAAGATAACCCAACTTGAATATCGAAATTGAGTAATGGGTAAGTTCGAAAATAGATCTACTTTGGCAGCAATTGCGTTGCTGGGGTAGATTTTTTTAGAGTTAAATGGTTAAGCTTTTATATCAATAGGGTTTTTATTTTTAGGGTTGGACATTACAAATGGGGATTAGCGCACAAGAGTATCAGCAGCGTCGTGAGCAGTTAATGTCAAAAATTGGTGGTGGTACGGCAATTTTTCGCAGTGCTCCAATGGCAGTGATGCATAACGATGTCGAATATATTTATCGCCAAGATAGTGATTTCTATTATTTGACTGGATTTAACGAGCCTGAAGCTGTGGCAGTTTTTGCTCCCCACCATAATGAACACCGCTTTATTTTATTTGTGCAGCCCAAGGATGCTCTTCAAGAAACTTGGACTGGCTATCGTTGCGGTGTGGAAGCAGCCACAGAAAAGTATGGGGCTGATGTCGCCTATTCGATTGAGGAGCTGGATCAACATTTACTGCAATATTTAGCTAATGCCGATCGCCTCTACTATAATTTGGGTCGCGATCGCAGCTTTAATGAGCAAATTTTACAATATTGGCAAAAGTTACTAGCTGGTTTTCAAAGAAAAGGTCGAGTCCCCACTGCACTAGAAGATAGCCGAGTTTTGACTCATCCTATGCGGTTAGTTAAAAGCCCTGCCGAAATTGAGGTAATGCGGAAAGCGACAGCTCTCTCGGCTAAGGCTCACAATCGCGCTCGTGAATTTGCCAAACCAGGACTCTATGAATATCAGGTTGAAGCTGAGATCGAACATACTTTCCGCTTAGACGGATCAATGGGATCTGCCTATCCTTCAATTGTGGCTTCGGGTGCCAATGCCTGTGTCTTGCATTACATCGATAACAATCGACAGATGGAAGATAATGAACTGCTCCTGATTGATGCTGGCTGTAGTGTTGATTATTACAATGGCGATATTACCCGTACCTTTCCCGTGGGCGGTAAGTTTACCCCTGAGCAGAAAGTTCTCTATGAATTGGTCTTAGAGTCTCAACTAAAAGCGATCGATCAAGTTCGAGTTGGTAACCCCTACAATCTTTATCACGAAACTGCCGTATCTGTTTTAGTCGATGGTTTAATCGAGCTTGGTCTTTTGAAAGGAGACAAAGAGGAAATTATTAAAGAGGGAAAATATAAGCCTTTTTATATGCATCGCACAGGTCACTGGCTAGGTTTAGATGTTCATGATGTCGGCGCTTATATGAAGGATCAGGAAACTTGGCAAACTCTTCAGCCTGGCAATATTTTAACGGTAGAGCCTGGTCTGTATATTTCTCCATATATTCAACCTGCTGAGGGTCAACCAGAAATCCCTGATCGCTGGAAAGGTATTGGGATTAGGATCGAAGATGATATTTTGGTTACTGAAGATGGGAATGATGTTTTGACGGCTGACGTGGCTAAGTCGGTGGCAGCTATGGAAAGTTGATTATTAAAGGGCGTTGTTAATTTAAGCTCGGAAATACACAGTATGACTGTTCGTTGTTAATTGTTGATTGTTGATTGCTGAATTTCTTGAACAGCTTGAGATCTAAAAAATCATACTTGGAATTATTAATGCCAAGTTGTTGTTATTGCTTTTACTAATGAGGGGTTATGACCATTCAACTTTACTATTGGCCGACTCCAAACGGTCATAAAATTACTATCTTTCTTGAAGAGGCTGGATTAGACTATCAAATCTATCCAGTTAATATCAGTAAAGGTGATCAATTTAAGCCTGAGTTTTTGAAGATTTCCCCAAATAATCGGATGCCAGCGATTATCGATACTGAGCCAGTTGATGGTGGGGAAGCAATCTCTGTGTTTGAGTCAGGTGCAATTTTACTTTATCTAGCCGAAAAAACAGCTAAGTTTTTGCCTCAAAATTTGCGCGATCGCAAGACAGTGAGCGAATGGTTATTTTGGCAAGTTGGCGGTTTAGGACCAATGGCAGGACAAAACCATCACTTTGGTCGCTATGCACCAGAAAAAATTCCCTACGCGATCGCTCGCTATGTCGATGAAACCAATCGTCTCTATGGGGTTTTGAATAAGCAATTAGCAGAAAATGAATATATTGCGGGCGGATATTCTATTGCAGACATGGCTTGTTACCCTTGGATTGTGCCCTATGAGGCTCAGCAACAAAACCTCACTGATTTCCCCCACCTCAAACTTTGGTTTGAGAAAATGGCAAGCCGTCCTGCGGTTATTGCCGCCTATGCCAAAGGGAAAGATGTTGCTAGTCAACCGACAGTGAACGAAGAGAGTAAGAAAATTTTGTTTGGTCAAACGGCAAGCAATCTTAGTCAGAATGACTAGTGACCCCATCCTGCCAGAAGATTTTCTTTCTCGTTATGCGACAACCCGAATCGATTAAACTGACTTGAACTTGATTTGGCTTCAATCTCAGTTCGGCTAGAACCGATATCCTCGACTTTGGGATAAAAAGTTGGAATCTTTCCACCATAACTCTTTTGGTAATGCTTTAATTGCTACCCAAGAGAGCAGCAAAAATCAATTAGGATTGCCCTGAAAAAATAAATTAGATGGGTAGGATTCTACGTGAAATCCTCTCTACCAGGTTTTTGGTTGAACTGTTATCTTGGGGTTAGAACTATTGTCTGATTAGATTTTTGAGGATATCTAGAGTTGGTTTTAGAAGTTGTCCATTAGGCAAAATCTTTTTGCTAGCTTATTTTTTGTTTCTTTGATTAGATCATTTGGCAGCTTAGTTTAATTTAAAAAACTGAAGTTTTGATGCGTATAATTAACGTCCTAATTGTTGAAGACCAAAGAAGTGCCGCTGAAGCTTTAATTCTAGATCTAGAAAAACTAGGTTATCGGATCGTTGGAGTTGTAGAATCAGGAAACCAAGTGCTTCAGATTATTGAGTCTCTTAACGTTGATGTTATTCTCATCGATATAGTTCTTAAAGGGGAAACTGATGGAATTGCTCTTGTCGAACAATTTAAGGCTGATCTTAAAGTTCCTATTATTTATTTGACCTCTATTAGCGATCGCCAAACTCTTAAGCGGGCGAGACGAACTAATCCAAGTGGTTACATTATCAAGCCCTACAAGCTGAATGATCTTAATGGGACAATTCAAGATGCAATTCGCCCAGATGAATCATTTATTCCAAATCTGTCTGATATTACGCGCAAGGCAAAATTGACCACCTATAAAATTAAGACAGCCGCTAGTAAAACTCTCAATCTTTCTTTTCAGAAAAACTATTATTTTGAGCGAGCCAAGCATAGTCAACTCTTGCCTGATATTAGTAAGCCAGATCAACATATTGTCTCTACCCTAGAACATGAAGGCGTGTATATAACCTCTTTATCTGAACTGAGGTTGTCTCATACTAAGCGTTTTATTAAGCAACTAATCTTGTTGCAACCACATCTTTATACACTCTCCCATCTAAGCAATTGGCGAATGGGAATTCCTTCTCATCGCAAATTCTCTCATGCTGAAATTTTATTTTGGGGCTTAGGGGAAAGGCTTTTAAACATTGTTGAAAATTATATTGGACTACCATTGCTTTTTTATGGAGTTGATCTGCGTCGAGATAATGCTTCAGAATCCTCAACCGACTCTGGATCTTGGAGTTTAGGTATCGATGACGATCGCATGATCCAAATCATTATTTATCTCAACAATGTTGATGAGAATGGTGGACCTTTTGAATACATACCTCGCTTTTTAACCAAGCAAATAGTTGATGGTTGTAACTATACTTCTGGTTTTTTGAGCGAGGAAGAGATTGCCAAAATTGTCCCTCCTTCATATTGGCAAACCTGTGTGGCGAAAGCTGGTAATGTTGTGATTACAGATCCTTGCAATGTTTTTCACCGTGTTAAGCCATCTCAGCGTAATCGTTACTCAATTACTTTTGGCTATACATCAAGGATTCCTAAAATTTCTTTGCGGCAAAAATTAACTAAAAAAGAGTTATCTGGAATTACCCCTAATTTGAGTCAACGCCAAATTGCTTGTTTAGGTTTGTCTGGTTAAAGAGTTCGGAATTCGAAGTTAGGAGTTAGGTATTTAGGTATTTAGGTTTATTGAGCTGGACATTGTCTCTAGAAAGGTTATTACCTCTGAGATTTTGGTTGTTACCTGTGGATAAACTAGCTTGGGTCTAGTGATCGTAATTAAGGGAATATTTAGTGAGTTGGCAACTTTTTGTTTAAGGTCTTCTCCTCCTGCCTTACCAGATGCTTTGGTGACTACCAAAGAAATCTGCCACTGTTGCCATAAGGCAACTTCTAGATCTTTTGAATAAGGTGGTCTGAGGGCAATAATGCGATCGCTAGTAAAACCTGAATCAAGCGCAATTTTCAGCGAGTTTAATTTTGGTAATATTCTCGCGAAGAGAGTGGTGCGATTGTGCCAAGATTTAAATTGGGGTAGAACCTTACAGCCAACGGTTAGTAAAACTCTGTGGTTGCTTAAATAATTACCTTCTAGAAGTTCGTCAAAACTATCTAAGCTGATGTTTTGATTATTATTTTCTTGCTCAAGATTATTTGCTGATAGCTCTTTTCGCTCATAACGCAGATATGGTAAACGTAAGTTCTGGGAAATGGCGATCGCATTTTGCGAAACTTCGGTTGCAAAAGGGTGAGAAGCATCGACAATAATTGCAATCTCGTGAAGATGGCAAAATTGTTTCATTTGCTCTCGATTCATGATTCCAATAACTACCTTTTGTTTATCGCTGTAGAGGTTTTGAGCTTCTGGGGTTGTTACGGTAACAACATAATCAAAACTACAGTTGGCAAAATCATTGTTAGCAAAAGCACCACTTATAATAGCTTGAACAAGATATCCACTATCTGTTGTGCCACCAATAATCCAGATTTTCATAAAACAAGGCTTTGAGCCGGGTTGCTTGTGCTTTTAACAAATATTGGGTTTAATTTTTTTGGTGAGAAGTTCCTTCCTCTATTCTATTGGTAAGAAGGGTTCAATATATCTTGTTCAATCTTTGATTAACCTTTGAGTGCTTTTTGAAAATTTTGACGATAAGATTTGTTGGCAATTACCAGCACTGGCCACAGGGAAGACAAGAGCAGTTTGTTGACTATGCCCCCATTAAAATTGGTTCGGCGAAATCCTTTCCAAAATTTCCAAACACCGCCCCAGTAGACAACGAATAGAATAATTCCGATTAAGTGACTCATAATTTTAAAGTGTTATTTGCTTTACTATGTTCTCTGCTCTAATTTTAGCTAACCTAAAAAGTGAGATTGTTTAAATTTTTAATTCAATCTTGCCAGGAATAGAACTTATCTGCTGATTTCTGAAATCATATCAATAGCTGAACAGGGCGATATTTCGCTATCTTAATGTCAACCAGTTGTTTCTAACAAACAAAATTCATAACTCAAAAAAGTAGATTTAGGAGAAATTATGCGTGCAGTGCTAATGGCGGGAGGTTCGGGGACAAGATTAAGACCCCTAACCTGCGATTTACCAAAACCAATGGTGCCCATACTTAACCGCCCGATCGCTGAACATATTATTAATCTACTCAAAAGAAACAACATCAGAGAAGTGATTGCTACTTTGTATTATCTTCCTGATGTGATGCGCAACTATTTTCAAGATGGTCAGGAATTTGGGGTAGAAATGACCTATGCTGTCGAAGAAGAACAGCCTCTAGGCACTGCTGGCTGTGTTAAAAATATTGAACAGTGGTTAGATGATACTTTTTTAGTTATTAGTGGTGATGGGATTACTGATTTTGATTTACAAGCAGCGATCGCATTTCACAAAGAAAAAAAATCTAAAGCGACTCTAATCTTGACCCGTGTCCCCAATCCTGTTGAATTTGGAGTGGTAATTACCGATAAAGATGGCAAAATTAATCGGTTTCTCGAAAAACCATCTTTAAGTGAAATTTTTTCCGATACAGTTAACACTGGGACATATATTCTCGAACCAGAAGTTCTTCAGTACTTACCAGAGAATGAGGAATCTGATTTCTCCCAAGATTTATTTCCAACCCTCTTAGCTCAAGAAGAGCCAATGTATGGGTATATCGCTGAAGGTTATTGGTGTGATGTCGGTCATTTGGATGCCTATCGTGAGGCGCAATACGATGCCCTCAATAAAAAAGTAGTTCTCGATGTCGATTATGAGGAAAAATCCCCAGGAATTTGGATTGGTGCCAACACCTATATAGATCCCGAAGCCAGAATTGAAAGCCCTGCCTTAATTGGTAGTAACTGTCGAATTGGCTCAAGAGTAAAAATAGAGGCAGGAACAGTAATTGGCGACAATGTCACGATTGGAACTGATGCCGATTTGAAGCGACCAATTATTTGGAACGGTGTGACTATTGGTGATGAAGCTCATTTGCGAGCCTGTGTTATTTCGCGAGGGACGAGAGTTGATCGTCGCGCTCAGGTTTTAGAAGGCGCGGTGATCGGCGCGCTATGTACTGTGGGCGAAGAGGCGCAAATTGCCCCGAGCGTGAGAGTTTGGCCGAGCAAAAGAATTGAATCTGGGGCGATACTTAATATCAATCTGATTTGGGGTAACACCGCCCAGCGTAATCTATTTGGGCAAAGAGGCGTAACGGGTCTGGCTAATATTGATATTACCCCAGAGTTTGCGGTTAAATTAGGTGCTGCCTATGGCTCTACTCTCAAGCTAGGATCGGCTGTTTTAACCTCTAGAGATCAGCGAAGTGTGTCGCGCATGGTGAGTCGGGCAATTATTGCAGGGTTAATGTCGGCAGGTATTAATGTTCAAAACCTAGAAGATACAGCCATTCCCATTTCTAGGACGATTACTAATCATATTCAAGCGGCAGGTGGTATTCATGTGCGGATTGAACCTGATCGCCCTGACCATATTTTGATTGAGTTTTTCGACCAAAATGGGATCAATGTATCTAAATCAAAAGAAAAGAAAATTGAGGGTACCTATTTTAAGGAAGATTTGCGTCGGGTTTCCATTCCCGAAATTGGAGCAGTAACCTATCCAGGTGGCTCGATTGACATCTATAGTCAGACTTTTGAAAAGCGATTGAATATCGAAGCAGTCCAGAATAATGGCTCTAAAGTTGTTATTGACTACGTTTACGCAGTTTCTGGAGCAATCTTACCCCTGCTGCTGGCTAAATTTAGTTGTGATGCGGTGGTGCTTAATGCCAGTCTCAAAGAAAATGCAATTACCGCGCCAGAAAAGGAGATTTTGCTCGATCAATTAGGTCAGGTGGTTGAAGCCCTAAAAGCTAATTTGGGTGTGCAAGTTTCGGCTAATGGTGAGCAGTTCATTTTAGTTGATGAGGTGGGTTTGCCGATTAGAGGGGAAGCCCTAACTGCTTTGATGGTGCATATTATTTTGACGGCTAATCCTCGTTGTGCCGTGGTTGTTCCTGTTCATGCTTCTAGTGCTGTTGAGCAAATTGCTCGTCGTCATGATGGGGTCGTGATTAGAACTAAGGTCAATCCCACAGCTTTAATGGAGGCTTCTCAAGATAATCCCAACGTGGTTCTGGGCGGTAGCGGCGAGATGGGTTTTATTTTCCCTCAGCTTCATCCTGGTTTTGATGCCATGTTTGGGATTGCTAAGTTGATTGAGATTTTAACTACTCAAGGGCGATCGCTAGTGCAGCTTCGTAATGAGTTACCCTCTGTTTGCCATAAGTCCTATACCGTTCGCTGTCCTTGGAAAGTCAAAGGCTCGCTGATGCGTCATCTCGTAGAAACTCATCCTCCAGAATCTTTAGAATTAGTTGATGGAGTCAAAATTGTTAATCCACAAAATGATAATTGGGTGTTGATTTTACCTGATGCTGGAGAACCCCAGGTTCACATCTTTGCTAATAGTGAAGATCGCAATTGGGTAGATTTAAGCTTGGCGGAATATCGTCAGCGAGTTCAAAGTTTTATCGACCACGAACAAGGTCTACTCAGAGAAAGCCTCTAGGATTTTTCGTGTCGAAAAATTACTGCTGTCAAAAAAGATTAATTAATTATCTACTTATGATGATCCCTCTTAATTGAGGGATTAAATTATAAGGGTGATTATTTTATTAGAAAAAATTTAGGCGAGATAAATTCGATGAATAGTTGTGTTTTGATGGCGGAAGTGATTACTAACCCAGAATTAAGAAAAACTCCTGATGATGTTGATGTTGCCAATATGATGGTGGTGATTCCTGGGTTACGGGATGATGACCCTAGTTCTCAGATTCGGGTTGTTGGTTGGCGCAATGTGGGCGTGGAAATGAGCCAAAATTATCAGCTTGGCGATCGCATTATTTTGGAAGGTCGTCTAGCTATGAACTTGGTAGAAAGAAACGGTTATAAGCAAAAGAGTGCTGAACTCGTTGTCTCTCGTATCTATCGGGTTGGGCAAGCTGAAAATGCTGGTTTTAATCAAGATTTTGCTCAGGCTGCTCCAGTACAGCAAGCCCCAGCTCAACAATTCACTCAACCAATGGCACAGCCAACTGCTCAACCAGCTCAACAGTCTAAAAGCAGTTTTACTCCCCCTTACACGCCAAGCTCGGTACCTGAGTATTCTGCTCCTGCTACTTCATCGCCTACAACTGAAGATTTTGATGATAATGCTTTGGATGAAATTCCTTTCTAAAGATATTGATAGTGGGCTGTCAATTTTGTTTTGATAGATGCTAGGTAAATTCGGAGTTCGGAGTTCGGAGTTCGGAAACAAATTCACGATATGCAAATTAGCAACGTCTTTTTTCCTGGATTTGTTTGCGATCAAGGTTTAACAAAAGTTCATTTTTATGTGTCCTAAGTGTATGGAAGATGGCTGATTGAACTCAAGGCTTTCTCTATTTGGGTTGAAGCGGTTTTTGTCTTCTTCTAAACTCTTGTTTTTGGAGCTTTTCTAGTGGTTTTGAGGTTTTAGCTGGGTAGTTTGCTTGACTAATTTACCTAAATCTTTACCCAAAATTTAAGTTTATGGATTAGCTTGGGGTAGATTATGTCTTGTTTAACTGTTACATTCAAGTGAGTAAGTATCAATACTTACTTTTTGAAATCAAGGTTAATGTATACCAGCTTAAAATCTATTTCATTAGCAAACATTAAATGTGCTTAGGGGCATTGGTGGCGTGAATAAAAAACTTTCAGAGAAATCTTTAACAAATAATATTGGCATCAACTCTTTGCCCAATACTAAGCTATTTGGTACGGATGGCATTCGTAGCAAAGCGGGTGAATTGCTCAACAGTAATTTCGTTTTGCAACTAGGTTATTGGGTTGGCACAGTTCTTAAGGAACAGGCTAATCGCAGTGGCGCTGTTGTTATTGGTCAAGATTCTCGTAATTCCAGCGATATGCTGGCGATGGCAATCTCTTCAGGCTTAACTGCTGCTGGATTAGAAGTTTGGCATTTGGGCTTGTGTCCTACTCCTTGTGTGGCTGCTGCGGCTAATCTTACTGATGCTATTGGTGGGATTATGATTTCTGCCAGTCATAACCCTCCTGCTGATAACGGAATTAAGTTTTTTAATAGCAAGGGAATTAAGCTTGCTGATAAGGTAGCTGGGCAAATTGAGTCTCGGCTAAGAGCTAATTTTAATTGTTCTTTTCCTTTAAATGTAGGTAATGCTTGGGGTAAGCATTACTATCGCCCTGATTTGATTGAAAAATATACCACTGTTTTGGAGCGATCGCTTTCTCCTGATCTTAGTTTAGAAGGGATGCGCATCGTTCTCGATTTGGCTTGGGGTGCCTCGGTTAATTTGGCTCCTGCCATGTTTGAGCAGTTGGGTGCAGAAGTTATTGCGATCAATCAACTTGCTGATGGAGATCTAATCAATGTTAATTGTGGATCTACTCATTTAGATACTTTGCGTCAGGCAATGACCAAGTATCAAGCCAATCTTGGTTTTGCTTTTGATGGTGATGCCGATCGCGTCATGGCTCTAGATTGTCAGGGCAGAGTTGTTGATGGAGATTACATTTTATATTTGTGGGGAAGTCAGCTCAAAGAACAGGGCGCTTTACCCGACAATTTAGTGATTGCTACCGTGATGGCAAACTTAGGTTTTGAAAGAGCTTGGGAAAGATCGGGTGGTAAATTGATTCGGACTGATGTTGGCGATCGCCATGTGCAAGCAGAAATGTGGCGTACTGGCGCTATGCTTGGCGGTGAGCAATCAGGTCATATTTTGTGTCATCACCACAGTGTTTCGGGAGATGGGATTCAAACTGCACTGCATTTAGCTTCTTTGGTTGCGAACTCAGGTGCATCCTTGACTCAGTTGGTTGATGATAGTTTCCAAACCTACCCTCAAATTTTGCAGAATGTTCGGGTTGAGTGTCGAGAAAAACGCAGTAAGTGGCAAGAATGCACAGTTGTCCAACAAGCAATTTCTGAAGCGGAAACGGCAATGGGCGATGATGGCAGAATTTTAGTTCGTGCTTCGGGTACAGAGCCTGTAATTAGGGTAATGGTTGAGGCTGTTAACCAAGAACTAACTTCTCATTGGACAGATCAACTGGTTAGAGTAGTTGAGAAAAACTTAGCTTAATAATGAGTTTGGTCTGGGTAAAAATTCTCTGGCTTAAATTTCTGACAGCAGGTAATTTTTATCTTGACCGATTCAATTGGACTTTAATCCTTTGGTTTTAGTGAGTTGTCTGTTTTTGAATCTCGATCTACTTTCAAAATCGATATCTCAAAATCTTTTAGTTTATTTGCTAACTCTAACTTTAAATTTTTAATTTCCAGTTGATATTTTTCTCGCTCATTACTAAACTTTTCTCTTTCGATCTTAAGTTCTGTTTCTAGAGATTGAATTCTCTTAGATTGCTTTACTGTGAATGCAGTTAGTTTTTCAAGTCGATTGGTTAATTTTTTAATGTCTGAGCGATTCTCTTCGACATTTTTGTTTAATTCTAAAAGCTTTAGCCCAAAGTCTTTAATCGTCTTCAATACGCTCATAGTTAATCTTCAATTGAAGTAAGCATATTGTCTATATTTCTGAAAGAATTATCTATCTCTAGTCGGTCTGCTTCCATTCGAGATTGTACTAATGAAATACTATCCAAAATTTCATTAAGTTCGTTTGGGTTTTCAAAAGATTCAAAATTACCGTCAGCAATTAGGTGAGAAGCAACCCAAGGTTGATCATATGTACATTGAATAGCTGAAACAAATTTATGTACAGGAGTATAAGTATGATTAAAGTGCCCATGTGGGTCTAAGCCTGTTAATGCTTTACCTACCTCCATATGGCTTTGAGTTGAAGATGAAGGGATTAGTCGAGCCAACTCCTCTCCATCAGAAACAATCTCAATTTCTTCACCTTGGGAAACTTTTGATAATAGCTCAGAGAACCTTTGCTCTGCTTCGTCCCGACCTACACGAATGCTCATAAAACTTTTTTAAAATCTTTTATTTTTGTCATTTACTGACACATTCAGTATACCAATTTAGTTAATGCTGAGATTTTTAGCTGCTTGGACAACTACAATTAACTTAATAACAAGGCAATTAAATTAATCTGTTGATGAGGCAAAAGCACCCCCTACTCCGTTTATCCAGATACGGTAGAAAATATCAAAGTCTGGTTTGGCAAGCGATCGCTTGTTCGGTTTTAAATAAAATATTCGACCTCGCACCACCTGCTTTGATTGGGGCAGCGGTAGATGTGGTTGTTAAGCAAGAAGATTCGCTTATTGCAGGATTTGGGGTTACTGATCCTTTTCAGCAGTTGCTAATTCTCTGCATTCTCTCGGCAATTATTTGGGGTTTGGAGTCAGCTTTTGAATATGCTTTTTCGCGTTTGTGGCGTAATTTAGCCCAAAGTATTCAAAATAATTTACGAATTAGTGCTTACTCCCATGTCCAAGATTTAGAGTTAGCCTATTTTGAAGATCGCTCTACTGGCGCTTTACTCTCGATTCTTAATGATGATGTTAATCAGTTAGAGCGTTTTTTAGATGTTGGTGCTAACGAAATTATTCAAGTTTTAACCACGGTGATTATTATTAGTGGGGCGTTTTTTGTCCTCACTCCTGGGGTGGCTTGGATGGCAATGTTGCCTATCCCTTTCATTTTGTGGGGTTCGATTATTTTTCAGAAAAAACTTGCGCCTCGTTATGCAGAAGTTCGCGAGCAGGTTGGTTTGCTTAATAGCAGGTTGGCAAATAATTTGAGTGGGATTACTACTATTAAAAGTTTTACCACCGAAGCCTATGAGATTGAGCGCCTAAGAGTAGAGAGCGAGGCCTATCGTCAGAGTAATCGTGCGGCGATCGCTTTTTCGGCTGCTTTTATTCCCCTAATTCGGATGATTATTCTGGCAGGATTTAGCGCAATTTTGCTCTACGGGGGTATGGAAGCGGTTAATGGTAATTTGGCTGTTGGGACTTATAGCGTTTTAGTTTTCCTTACTCAGCGTCTACTTTGGCCACTGACTAGATTAGGGCAAACTCTGGATCTTTATCAAAGAGCAATGGCATCGATTAAAAGAGTCATGGATTTGCTAGATACGCCAATTAAAATTCGCTCGGGTGAATTGGCTTTAGCAACTAGTAATGTGCGCGGTGAAATTAAACTGAGCGATGTTACTTTTGCCTATAACGAGCGTCAACCAATTATCGAGAACCTATCTTTAGATATTCCTGCTGGGGATACGATCGCAATCGTCGGTTCGACTGGTTCAGGGAAAAGTACGATTGTGAAATTGCT
>CALKUU010000092.1 GCA_937996665.1 uncultured Xenococcaceae cyanobacterium
TGGTTGAATCTTTTTTAAAGAATTTTAGAAATATAAATTTGGTTCTGAAAAAAAAAAAAAAAAAAATTTCTTCATTTATACATTTTTTTGTAAAGATTTTAAGAGAATAGACATTAAGTATTTTCCCCATCACATTCTGAAGGTAAAGACTAAAATGGGATGTGTTCTGAAAGAGAAAACCTATATGTGTTTTAAGATGGTATTTAGTGCAATGAAAGGAAAAATAATTATATAAACAAAACAAAAAGAAAGTTTTCAGAAAAAAGTACTGTTAATCTAAAAAAAAAATGTTTTCCTTAAAAGGTGATAAGGAATTCTTTGCACATTTAGTTCCAAAATAAGTACACACTGATGTTACATTATGGAAAATATTTCAACATATAAATTTTATAACATTGAAACTAAAGTAAACCATGTCATAGTTTTTGTCAATATTAAAGACCCTTAGAAGTAATATAACCATTTTCACACCAAATTTGAAACAAATACTTAAAACATTTCAATATTTTTTGGATAATCATATTTTAAATCTGCAATTATCACGCAAGAATCCAATTTTCAGGCAATAAGATTTCAGTTAGGGTTAAAAATTACACAAATTGTGTCAGTTCCTAGAAATTAATTCTGAAGAGATAGAGGCAGATTTTCACCAGTTTTTTCCTGATTTGATTTCTAAGGTTAAACGGTAAATTCTTGAATAATTAACAATTAACAGGGGAAACTAAAATATTTTTCTTAAAAAGTGGGATGCTGCCTATGACGAATATTTACCATTCAATCTAGTTGAGTGCATAAATATAACCGTTACTACAACTAACATAAAGAGTTTGATTGATTATGATTGGCTCTGAAAAGTTTTCTAAATTATGAGTGTCGCCTGTAAATGATTTAATAATCTGATTTGTTAAACCATAAAGCCACATTTTTGAATCCAGAACCCAACAATCTGAGAAAGGAGTTTCAAAACGCCAAAGCTGCTCTCCAGTTTTTAAGTCTAATGCTTGGATAAATCCTTGATTACCAAAGTATACTGTTTCCTTAGTGACGACAGGATTATTATAGGATTTTATTTGTCCAACTTTATATTCCCAAAAGATTTCCCCTGTCTTAGGATTTAAAGTGTAGAGATTTCCATTTTTACAATTAATACAGACATGATCATCTGTTATTGCTGCTGAATAAAGTGGTTGTCGATGGGCTGAAAATGTCCATAAAATATTTCCAGTTTCTATGTCCAAAGCATATAAGATACCATCTCCATCTACTACATAAACAGTTTCTTTATGAATTACTGGACTTAAAAACAAGTTGGATATTCCGCCTCCACCAACTTCGAACTTCCATTTTTCAAGTTGAGTAGATAAATCTATCATATATATATATCCGTCACTACTATAAATACAAAGAATATTTTCTTGAATAGCTGGTGAATTTAAAGACATATTTTTAGTCGTTTTAAAACTCCAACTAACTTCTCCAGAGTCTATATTTAAAGCATAGATATTTCCGTCATTAGCACCTATATAAACATTATTTTCGTATACAACAGGTGCAGAACAAGAGAGGAGAGAGTTAAAAGATACAGAAGTTGAAGTAAATGGTATCTTGAATTTCCATATCGGCTCTCCAGAGTTAATATTCATTGCCCGAAGATAACCACTTTCTATGAAGTTATCAAAGGGACGAGTACCTACAAAAAGTAAATCATTCGCTGTACTCAAATGAACAATCTTGTTTATTTTTTCAAAATTTTGTTTCCAAATTTGTTGGCCACTATCTAAGTTTAATCCATAGACATGACCTTGAGAATTTTCCACGCAGAGTATATTGCTATAGATTGTAAAAAGATAATTATGTCCTGGATTCAAGCTTGGTAAATTACATGTTTGTTGGAATTTCCATTTAGTATTGTTAATGGTGCGGATATCTTTAGATTGATAGCAACCTGTCCTTTGAAAATTTGCTCTGAACATATGTTTTTCGATTATTGGAATAAAGAAAAGTTAAAAGTCGTTGACTATAAACAAAAAATTGCAAGTAGAACTAGGTTTTAGCTTATACACTAGTATGTTGTTAGGTTGTGAGAATTAACAAAATTTTGCTATTACTAGGATGCAAAGTTTGATTTAACGGTAAAATCCTTAATCAGGAATAGCTAGCACTACCTCATTCACCCCCAAAGCCATCATGCGGAAAAGAGCTATCTTTAGCATTTGCTCTAACAATTATTTTCCCTACGCCCGTGTTTTATTTTCCTCGCTAAAAAAACATCATCCCGAAGCTAGTTTATTTCTGTGCTTGGCTGACATTCCCAAACTAGAAATCAACCTCAATATTGAAGGGGTAGAAGTAATTCCCGCCACTGAATTGGCAGTTGATAATTTTGCCGATTTCGCCTTTCGCTACGACATTATGGAGTTTAATACTGCGCTTAAGCCATTTTTCTTTTCTTGGCTGATCCAAGAGCGTGGCTTTGAAGAAGTAGTTTATTTAGACCCAGACATTGAAGCTTTTGCCCCACTCAATCCTGTATTTAACTCATTTGAGCAAGGTGCTGATTTTGCAATTACCCCTCATTTAACTTCCCCTGCTGAATTTGCCGATTTTCCTGATGATATTGGCATTATGAAAGCAGGAATCTATAACCTTGGTTTCATTGCCATGAACAATAGCCAAGCTGCTCAATCATTCTTGGCTTGGTGGCAGCGAAGACTGCGATATCAATGCATCAATCAGCAAGATCAAGGCATATTTGTCGATCAAAAGTTTGTTGACCTGTTGCCAGCTTTTCATGAGAATGTAGCAATCTTACGAGACCATACCTTGAATGTGGCTTACTGGAATATCGAACAGAGATCTTTAACTCAGCAAGACGGGCAATGGTTTGTAGATGGTAAACCCTTGGTATTTTTCCACTTTAGTGGTGCCAACCCGAGTCAACCAGAAAGATTATCTAAACACACCGAAAGACTCCAAGAAGGCTTAGCACCTGCTCTCAAAAATATTCTGGATCATTATTTAGCCCAGCTCAACAAGTTTCAAGATGAATCTAGCTTAGTTAGTTACGCTTATGGAAAGTTTGATAATGGAGTGGCGATCGCTGATCTAATGCGTCGTTGTTACCGCGATCGCTTTGCCCTCACCTCGGCACAATCAAACCCCAGTTTAGAATCACCAGATCCTTTCAAGACCTTCTACCAAGAACTCAACAAACCGACAGATTTTATTTCCCATCTTGCTCCTTGGAGAATCACTAAGCTAATGCATTATTGCTGGCAGCAACAAGCTGAGTTGCAACATAAATTTGATCTAGATAAGCTGCAAGACCGACTCAATTACACACTCTGGTTTGTCAAAAATGCCTCTCAGTACAAAATTGACGATTATTTCCTAACCCCAATTCTCGATACCGCCAATCCAGATACAAAAAAATATCAACTTATTTTGTTAATGACTAAACTACTGGGCGAGGTGAGCTGGCAAACTAGAACTCTGCTCAAAAAATCTTTGTGGCTACCAAGAAAATTAGCTAAACCTCTCCGTCTACTACTCAAATAGAGAAAAACTAAAGTTTCTTTATCTTTAGGGAACTTCTTGAGATATAATAGGAGATCCTTGCTTTTTGCATGTTAGCAAAAGGCCATTAACGACCACAAGGAGCATAAAATAATGAGCAATTACTACGAAATGATGTATATCTTGCGCCCTGATATGTCGGAGGAGCAAGCAACCGCAGCAGTAGAGAAGTATAAAAACTTTATTGAAGAACGAGGCGCAACTAATATCGACATCCTCAACCGAGGAAAGAGAAGATTGGCATATCCTGTTAAAAAGTTTCAAGATGGAATTTATATCCAAGTTAACTATGAAGCTGATGGCACTCAAGTCGCTCCTCTAGAAAGAGCAATGCGTCTTGGTGAAGAAGTTATCCTCTACATGACTCTTAGTCTTGACAAGCCAGTTGCAGAAGCAGTAGGTGCAGAAGCGGAAGCAAGCGAAGCTGGAGAATAAGCCGAAAATAAATCTCTAAGTAGAATGTAAACCCTCTCCACTTCTGGGGTTTATATTTTCTTACATTGCAGAGATAGTTAATTAATCGGTAGTCTAAAAGCTGAGTTAAAAGTCTTGGCTTTTTTATTGTTTATCTAACTGAGACAATTTCCAATTTGTCACCAACTGAGATTGTTCCCACTTTATAGGGAATAATATTTTCCCCAAACAAAACCCCTTGATCGCCGAATTGACGGAAAGTACCTAAGGTTCGTAAAGGCTCTTTCCACTCATTGAGATCGCCACTATGCTGATCTACAGTTGCGATAATGCAACGACTACAGGGCTTGACCACGGCGAATTTTAAATCTCCAATTTTAATCGTTCGCCAACTATCCTCATCAAAGGCAAGATCGTTTTCGATAACTATGTTGGCACGAAATCTATCCATAGATACCAGCTGAGATTCATCGTCATAGGTATCTTTGATGCGATGATTTAACTCTGCTAAAGAGGCAGTTGTGGTTAATAGACAAGGATAGCCATCGGCAAAACTGACAGGACTTTGCTGATCTAAATTAACTTTATGCCTTACTTGACGCTTGTGTCTTGGGGACTGTCTTACTAAACGACACTGTCTACTCTCATCTAATTCCAAGACCCGATGAAACCACTTAGCAAGGCGATCGCCCTGATCAATACCCACAGTAGTATCCTGCCACAATTTCACCTCCAGTTCTTGTCCTTCAAAAGTAGGAGTAAAGGTAATTGGGTCTAGTCCTAAACTAGGATCAGCAACAGCAAGAGTAAGAGATTGATCTTGAAGAGTAACTTGCACTTTAGCTAATTGAGGAAATTGTCGTTGGGTCAAAAAATTTCCCTTCTTAGAAACCACCATTAGTTCTCGATCCCAGAGCAGTCCTTTTTTCATGACCTCCACTGTAGCGAGTTTAATACCCTGGCAAGACTTAATCGGATAAATGCACAGTTCGGAAACAATCATTGATCTTATTAGCAGAAAATTTCTATGCTTATGTGGATTAGTCTTATTCCTAAGAATTAAAGACAGAGGATAAATTAGTTACTGTTTGTTTTGTAAAGCATAAATAGAAATTCGTCCACTAAAAAAACTGATTCATACTATCTAAATTATTCAAAAACAGCACAAAGCGACGCCATAATTTCTTTTCAAGATAGCTGTGATAACAGTTAGTTAAAGTAAATTAATTTAAGACCAAATCAAAAACTATTTATTATCGACCATTTTTTTCGTAGTGAACTCTTGTTCCAGCCCACTGAAGTTTTTCTCGAATTGTTTGATAAAAAGAATATCCTTTCCGCAAGACAATAAATTTTGCTTGGCAATCAGCCATACTCATCATTACTCTTTGTCCTGGCCAAACAGTTGTAGCTAAGGCACCATCAGTCCAGAGTTTAGTACTCACTTCATAATCTCCCAAAGGCCAAACACTGACCACACTAGCCGGAGGAATAACCAAAGGACTTCCCGATAGACTAAGTGGACAAATGGGTGTAACAGCGATCGCCTCCATTCCAGGATGAACAATCGGGCCATTTGCCGAAACAGTATAGCCAGTAGAACCAGTTGGCGTAGAAACCAATAATCCATCCCCACTATATTGATCCACAATTTGACCATCAACCTCCATCTCTAAAACAGAAGTAGGCATCCGATCGATACTAGCTGGCTTAATACACATCTCATTAAGGCAGAAGTACTTTTCACTAACAGCAGTCGCTTCATCCCGAGAACCTTCAAAAATTTGAGCAGACAACATCATTCTGCGTTGCACCGCATAAAGATCCGACTCCAACCTTTGGAAAACATTAGCCGTATCTTTAAATAACTCAAATGGCTCCGTTAAAAAACCTAAATGCCCTCCAACATTAACAGCCAGAATTGGAATATTTTCTGGGGCAAGATGTCTTGCCGCCGCCAGAGTTGTCCCATCACCACCAAGAACAATAGCCAAATCAATCTGGTGAGCAGAAGATGCCAAAAAAACGGGATAGGGATTGTCTTTAAATCCACTCGGTCCAATCAAAACCTGGCATTGCCTACTTTCTAGCTCCTGAGCACACTTAGTTGCCCACTTTTTACTAGTTTCATGTCCTGCCTTGTAAGCAATAATGACGTGTTGTAAGTCCACAAAATCTCTACTAAAAATTAACTTCTTGCATTCTAATCTTGATCACAAAGATTTATTCTAGAGAAAAAATATTTTTTTAGATCCCTGTTCTAAAGTCAGAAAACTGACTAAGATAGTGAGAGTTGAACTACTTCGTTGGTGACTGCTGACATAGTTTATGATCTATGCTTGATTTATTAGGGAGTTGGCTAGAGTTTTTTGAAAGTAGACCATGCTTAGACTTGGAAATAGACATTAAACTCGCGAGTTCCCACCTGGTTTTACCAGGTCGTAAACTACGGTAAGACGGCGCAGCGGTTCTTCTAACTATCAAAATCTCTACAAATCATTGCAGAGATTTTTTTAGTATTATCAATTCACCTCTTAAGCTTTATTTTGATTTAAGAGTGTTTTGCCGACCGATTCAGGGATAATGGGTTCTAAATGAGATTAGCGTTAAATTATTACTGGTTAGTAGCCAAAACACTACATGTAGTGTAAATTTAATGTTGGCAGACTTGTAAATTAAATATCTGGTTACCTAATTTTACCTATGAGCATCGATATTCTTTCGACTTTAGAGCAAGATCAGATCCCTTCATTATTATTTGAAAAGTTGCAAAAACAACAAACCCCGATGAGTTTTCAAGAATTGGAATCTAGACTTTCTAGCCAAGAAAAAATATCTCCCCGGAGATTAAGAGAAGCTGCTTGGAAACTAGTGGAAGAAGGCAAAATTAGGTTTAATTCCAACTGGGATTTAGAGGTTTTATAGTTAAAGTATCATTTTTCTAGAAACAAAAAAGGATTGAGTGATAATTACTCAATCCTTTTTCTGTAAGGTCTAATAAAATTAAGCGATCGCTTTAAACTAGTAAGACACTACATAAAGCTTGGTTGGTGCCGAATTAAATTCAAAAACTCCTCACGAGTTTTCTGCTCATCTTGGAAAACACCTAACATCGCACTTGTTACAGTCCAAGAACCAGGTTTCTGAACTCCACGCATTGACATGCACATATGAGATGCTTCCATAACAATCGCAACACCTTGTGGTTCTAAAATTTCCTGAACAGCCTCTGCCACCTGGCGAGTAAGTCGTTCTTGTACCTGAAGACGGCGAGAATACATTTCAACAATTCTAGCAAGCTTACTAAGCCCCACAACCTTCTGGTTGGGAATATAGGCAACATGAGCACGACCCATAAAAGGAAGCATATGATGCTCGCAGAGACTAAAGAAATTAATATCTCTGACTAAAACCATCTCATTATGACCTTCATCAAAGATAGCTCCATTGACAAGATCTTCTAAAGATTGGTTATAGCCCTGAGTTAAAAACTGCATTGCTTTGGCTACTCTTTTAGGTGTTTTAAGTAAGCCTTCCCGACTAGGATCTTCTCCCAGCGACTCTAGCATTACTGTAACGGCATCCATCATTCTCTCTTGAGCTTCTTCAGAAGTAGGATTAATTGATACTTCCTTCCCATCCTTGGTATTGCGATCTGGTCTACTAGAAACTTGTTCTATAAGACTGGATTTAAGCTCGTTACCACTAATCGAAGAATCAGAACCGTTTGAAAAAACTTGTGTCATAGTATGTGAATTGCGAGTAAAACTCTTACCTCTTGCTATTAATTAAAAATTTTAAGACCATCAGAAAAATCAGAAAGTACCAACTTTAAGATTTAAATTTCTTCATAAGGCCCCTCCACCGGGCATTAAGGTCATCTCTTCTATTACCGCTTGAGGCGGCAACGAAACTGCATGGAGAATTGATTGAGCAACGATCTCCGGAGTCAGCATTGATGTCCGATCTAAATCTGCATTTACAGTGTCAGTATCCCAAATCGCAGTGTTTACAGCTCCTGGAGAAATAACCACCGCGCGAATACCATTGCTTCTTTCTTCTACAGCCAGAGTTTTAGTCAGTGCGATTACTCCGGCTTTACTAACACCGTAAGCCCCCCATTCCGGAAAAAAGTTAGTGGCTGCAATGGAGGCAACATTAACTATCATTCCTGCATTTTGACTACGCATTAGAGGCAATACACCTAAAATACACTGAAAAACACTACTAAGATTTAGGTCGATTACTTGCTGCCAATCAGATAAAGAAGTTTTAGACAAAAGATTTGTATAACCCATTCCAGCGTTGTTAACCAGAATGTTAATACCTCCGAAATCATTAGCGACTTCAGTAATACTTGCCTTGACATTGCCAACCTCGGCTAAGTCAACAGCATAGACTTTTGCTTCTACTCCTAATTCTCGTGCTGTCTTAGCAACAATTTCTAATTTATCTAAAGAGCGACTAACAAGAGCAACATCAATGCCAGATTTTGCAAATGCCAAAGCCGTAGCCTTACCAATTCCACTGCTAGCTCCAGTAATAATTGCTCTTTGCTGATTCGAGGGTGGATTAATTTCCATACCTTACCAATTAACTCTCTGTGAATACGTTCAGATAAGATGCGCTAACAAAACAGGCATATCGAACAGAATCTAACTTACGGAATAACAGCACCAAACTGATTGCGGAAAACGCAACCACTTAGAAGTGAGATCAAAACAATAGAAAAAACTATTATTAGTTACTTTTCTTGCTCGAATTGCTAATAATTTCCATGCACATCCAGCTCAACAGTTCTAATCAGTCTAACGAATACATAAAAATATTCTTAACATTAAGAACAATGTAACAAAATATTTCCTTTGCAATTATAGCACCCAAATATTGACTATTTAGAAGATGCAGCGCTAACTATGAGATTCTAATTAGTTTCGCCAATTTCTCTTTGTTCAAAAACTCCCATTTGACGAAATTTTCCGTAACGCAGTTTACGCAGTTCAGCCGGATTCAAACTGGAAAGATGATCAATACTTTGCAACAACTCTTGTTTGAGTGTGGCTGCCGCTTCTAAGGGTTCAGAATGTGCTCCATTAGGAGGTTCTGCTAATATTTTATCGATTAAACCTAATTCTTTGAGGTCAGTTGAGGTTATTTTTAAGGCTAAGGCTGCCTGACCTGACTTTTTAGCATCCTTCCACAAAATAGCGGCACAGGCCTCTGGACTGGCTACAGTATAGACTGAGTGTTCAAACATAAATAGGTGATCGGCAACGCCAATACCTAAAGCTCCACCAGATCCACCTTCCCCAATAACAGTGGTAATGATGGGAACGTCGTAACTAAACATCTGTCTCAAATTGTAGGCGATCGCCTCTCCCTGTCCCAATTTCTCGGCATCAACCCCAGCCCAAGCACCAGGGGTATCAATGAAAGTAATAATAGGCATGCTAAATTTGTTGGCATGATTCATTAACCGCAGTGCCTTACGATAACCACCAGGAGCCGCCATACCAAAATTTCGCGCGACATTGTCCTTAGTATCTCTTCCTTTCTGATGACCGAGAATCACCACCGGTTTTCCATCAATTTTGGCAACCCCGCCTACCAAAGCAGGATCATCAGAGCCTCCGCGATCGCCATGTAACTCAATCCATTCGTCAGTGATAGCTTGAATGTAATCCAAGGTGCTAGGGCGACGAGGATGGCGAGCCAACTGAAGACGCTGAGAAGGAGTAAGACTACTGAATATTTCTTGACGTAAAACCTCAGCTCTTGCTTCTAGTTGAGCAATCTCTGCAGAAACATCGACTTGATTTTCCTCAGCTAGCTCACGAATTTGCTGTATTCGAGATTCCAGCTCACATAAGGGTTTTTCAAAATCCAATAAAAAATTTCTGCGCTCTGTTTTAGGCATAGCTATAAATTTATAAACCGAAAAAGGAGAATATCCCGACAGTTTCTTATTATGCTCTATTCCGTAGTCATTTATAAAAATATTGCCAAATGCTAGGCACTATTTAGCTAAAGAGCAAATATTATCCTAACAATTGCTGATTACCCGTTAACCAAGTGCCTCATCATCAAACGATGATCAAGAATCATTTTGATTCGCCAGCTTTATCAAAACTGGTTTCCATAAAAATAAAATACTGTTTGCTCAGAATTTTGAAAAATTCAAACAAACAGTATTTTGAGAAGCAATCTAGTGGCTGACAAATAACAATTTAAAAACAATTAATGCCAAATCTTTCACCTTGCGTATAGACAAAGACCATTTACCAGAAAATTAGAAGCCAAGAACAGCAAGCTAATTTTAGATCTTCAAAATAGGATCTAGACTACAGGATGAAAGAAAAAGGCAAGCGCCAAGATAGTATAGGTCGCAAGTAGAAGACAACCTTCTAACCAGTTAGACTCACCATCAGAGCTAATTGAATTAGCGATTAAAACAGCAACCGCCACCGAAACCAATTCAAAAGGATTAAAGTTTAAATCCATCGGCTGTCCGATAAGCCAGCCTGTAATTACCAACACCGGTGCAACAAAGAGAGCAATTTGCATACTTGAACCAACGGCAACAGAAACAGACAAATCCATTTTGTCTTTCATCGCCACCGTAACGGCAGTAAAATGCTCGGCAGCATTACCAATAATTGGCAGTAAAATTACCCCAGTAAAAAGAGAAGTCAATCCGAGTTGAGAAGTAGCTTCTTCTAAAGATCCAACCAACAACTCCGATTCAACAGCAACCGCCAGAGTAATGACTAGTAAGACTCCGATCCAAAAAGGTAAATTAACTGGCTCGTGTGGTTCTTCAGAGGAACCAGCCTCAATTTCTTCGGTTTCTGCTACACCGACATCATAAAGGTATGAATGGGTTTTCATCGAAAATAGAAGAGTAAGACCGTACACTAGGATTAAGACAATAGCAACGGCTACTGACAATCGTTGAAGAATTTCATTACCAATTCCTGACGAGGTATATTCTACGGCGGTAGGCAGTAAAATAGCGATTACTGCCAAATTCATCGAGGACGCATTAACTCGAGCCGCAGTCGGCTGAAATTTTTGTTCTTTATAGATCAGACCTCCCAACAACATAGAAAAGCCCATAACCAATAGTAAATTACTGACAATTGAGCCGGTAATAGTTGCTTTAACAACATCTACCAAGCCGCCTTTTAAGGCAATAATTGCTAAAATCAGCTCTGTCGCATTGCCAAATGTTGCATTTAATAAACCACCTAAGTTGGGACCAACGACTACAGCAATTTCCTCGGTCGCAGTACCCATATAAGCAGCTAGGGGAATAATTCCTATTCCAGCAGTAATAAAAACCGTAGTTGCCCCCCAGTCCAAAAAATGTCCTGCCAAAGAAATGGGAATAAAAATGAGCAACAGCAAAAAAATTTTATCTTTATTTGACATTTATCCTCATCAACAAATTAGTTTAGAATCGGTCAGTAATAGTGTAGCCGCCCCCAAATAAAGTCCCCAGTTACTTCCGTAGTTATACTTAAGTCAATATTGATATAGCCAAGAAGTCAGGGAGAAACAAGTTTTTTGGGTTAGCACACTTTAAGTAAAGACCCATTAGTCCCCTTAAACTTATCTGCTCAGAATATAACCGTCATTAAACCTAACTATTTTTAAATCTGAAATATTTGAGGGAATGGGTTTCAAGTCTTTACTAGTTGAGAATTGTTGATTAAAGTCTCTAAAGTACTCAATAGTTCTTGCTCGTTGTAAGGTTTAGAGAAATAGGCAGAAGCACCTAGGTTCATAGCTAGCTTGCGATGTTTTTCATTACTTCGAGAAGTCAACATCGCAATAGGAAGATCGCTAAACTCTGCTCTTTCTTTAATCTCTTCGAGGACTCCATATCCATCTAGTCTAGGCATCTCAATATCACAAACAACCGCTTGAACATCAAGACCGCCAATTAGCTTATCAACTGCCTCTTGTCCGTCTTTTGCTTGTTCTACTCTGTATCCTGCTTTTTCAAGTGTCAAACTTAGATAGCGACGGACATTAATGGAGTCATCAACAACGAGAATATTTTTGGTTTCTGGTTGCATAAATTTATCGGCAGGGGAAGCTTGCTCTGAAGCAAATTTTTCTGCATGAGTTTCTTGAAGGCAGGCTTCGATTAAGAGAATTGGATCTATTAATGGGATTACTGTCCCGTCACCAAAGACAACCGAACTGATAAAGCCTGGAGGCAAGGGAATAGGACTATCAATTGGGCGAATTGTTGATTCTTGCTCATACCAAAATCGACTGATTTTAAAGGCAGCAGATAATTTATCTTCGCCAACAACTAGAGCCATATGGTCATCAATGGTCGGGTTGCCATTCAAACTGAAATTATTGTTAGGACGATAGTAAGTAAGTGTTTCATCTATCTTAATTAGAGGGATTTCAGCATTATCCCAAGTAATAAATTCACTACCTTTACCAGCATCGGTTGTAACCTCTTCCCGTCCACAGGGAATAAGCTCTTGAATTGTATTTACGGGAATAGCAAAGACAATTCCAGCCTGTTCTACTACAGCCACTCTTAGAATTGAGATCGAAAAGGGAATTTTGAGGGTAAAAGTAGATCCTTTTCCTTCTTCGGTAGAGACGCTAACGTCTCCCCTTATTTCTTTGAGGTTAGTTCTAACCACATCCATTCCTACTCCTCGTCCAGAAAGCTCAGTAACTTGATTGGCGGTACTGAAGCCAGGCTCAAAAATAAAGTCGAGAAGTTCCTTTTCTGGTATTTCCAGAATTTCGGCTCGAGGAATACCCATTTTGGCAATGCGATCGCGAATTTTCTCGATTGAAATACCACCACCATCATCTTGAATGGTTATAACACTGTATGTACCCTGGTTACTTGCTTTAATTGTGATAGTTCCAGAACTAGGTTTACCAGCAGCAAGACGATCTTCAGGCGATTCGATCCCATGATCAAAAGCATTACGGAATAGATGCATTAAAGGATCGCCCAAAGTATTGATGACCGATCTATCAAGGAGAGTATTTTCTCCAATTGTTTTAAGTTCAACTTGCTTATTGAATTGAAGGTTTAAATCCCGAACAACCCGAGGAAATCGTTTTAGAATCTCAGCAAAAGGCAACATTTGCGTCCCGGTAACATTACCTCGCATCGACTTAGTTGTATAGTTTAGTTCCCTCACCGATTGGTTAAGTTCTTGAATACTCAACTCAATATCTGTGGTCACCTCTTGGAGTTGAACAATAGTTTCAATTTGCTCTTGACAAATCAAGTGAACATCGCTGTATTGATCCATTTCTAGAGCATCAAAACTATCATCTTCAGTCGTTTCCTTAATTAGAGATTGACTTCTGTCTACTAAATTATTGTTACTGTTACCAGTATCCCGATAGTTTAAAAACCCTTCTACAGAAGCGCGATCGTACCATTGTTTCAATTGAGCATTGGAAGATTCCATTTGTTTCATGCGCTGACCCAACAAAGAGCTGACATCTCTTAACTGCTCCAATCGAGTATTGATTGAATTGCGGTCTAAAATCAATTGTTCAAATAAATTATTAAATTGACGTAGTTGCGATGTAGAAACCCGAATCATTTTTTCTGCTTTGCTAGCAGAACCTATTTTTATTTGATTCTCACCTGCCTTAGACTTTTTCTGTTGTTGAAGGCTATCAACATGGTCTGATTTGGCGTTAGCAGAAATCGATTTTACGAACTCGTCAAAGGCGATATCTTCTTGATCTGGCTGCTCTTTCGCTAATTCAGAATCATCGAACGCTGACTGCAAAGCGTCAAGATTTACATCACTTAATTGCGCCTCTGCGTCCGCGGGAATTACAAATTCCTCTTCAGTACTTACATTAAACTGTTCTAACTTTTCTAGTTCTGAAGATAAACCATCTAGACTAATATTATTGTCGAATAGCTCTACTGTCTCGATGGGGAGGAAAGAATCGTTTTCAGGGTTTTCTTGCCGTTCCTCTGCCGCTAAATCTTCCTCTGGCTGTTTTTCCGCAAATGCTGACTGTAAAACATCTAGATTAACATCGCTTTCAAATTGAACCGGTTCGCCAAAAGCCGATTCTAGAGCATTGATATCTAAAGTTGCTTCTTCTTCGAAAAACTCAAATGTTGAAGAATCAATCTGAGCATCATTAGATTGATTAGATTCGGAGCTATCCGCAGATGAATGAGCACCTTCTAAAGAAGCTGGTAGTTTTTCGAGGTTTCCCCTTAAAACTAATGCATGTGATCGCTTCCATGCCTTGAGAGCCTTAGAAGCAAAAGAACTGATCTCATTTGAAGATAGGTTAAACGCCTGCTCTTCAATAGAATTACAAAGCTGGATAAATGGTTCTAAATTAGCCATATAGCCAAACCCAACTAGTTCTTGAGAAGTTGAGACCAGCTCTTGAGCTAATTCCTCAATTCCTAAATTTGGAAGTCGACTTTCAAAACTATCTAAAACTGACTCTACCCCTTCCTCAAAAATTAGCAGAGCAGGGTCAACATCTCCATCTTGGGCAGACATTAAAGCATCTTCATCTTCTTCTTGTAACTCACCAAGTTGCTGTTGTAACTTTACAAAAATAGGCTGAATTTGATCGCTAAACTCTGATTCTGAATTATCATCAAACCCTACTGCTAATTCGACATTTTGGCGATTTAGCTTGGCAAAATCTCGCAAATAATCAACACTCTGCAATAGCAAAGTTTCTACTTCTGTTTGAATGGTTTCAGAAGCATAACGAACTCTCAAAATTTTCAGGAAATCTTCTAAGCGGTGAGCAATTTTACTTAAATTACTAAAACCCATCATGGCAGCTCCACCTTTGATGGAGTGAGCCGCGCGCAAAATAATGTCTATTTTTTGAATATCCACAACCGTATCAGCTAACCCAAGCAGATTAGTTTCCATATTGTCGAAATATTCTTCAGCCTCATCAAGAAAATTCAGGCGAATTTGTTGTTCTGTATCCATTGTGCTGCTAAGTAATTAGTGGTTATTTGCTATTCACGGGTATGTTATTGAGAGTCCCTGATTCTTTTGTGTTGCTCTCAAACCGAAAATGTCTCAGTTCAAGAGAAATCATTAATTGTCACTGACTGACTGAGCCACCTTAAACTGAGCTACCGCAGACTTTAGTGTTTCTGCTACTTGTGCTGTTTCCCCAATAGATTTAGCTACTTGCATCGAGGACTGAGATGTAGTTTTCGATAGGTCAGCTAGCTTCTGAATTAAAGTTGTAACTTCATGGGAAGTATTAGCCTGAGAGACTGTTGTCTGTGAAATAGAACCCATCAGTTGGTTAACTTCCATCGACTTACTCAAGACATCCGTCAAACTATTCTTCGTAGACTCTACCAACTCAGTGGAGTTTAATACCTGTTCTGTACCTGACTGCATAGCATAACTAACTTCTAGTGTTTCATTCTGGATAGTCATAACAACTTTGGCGATCGCCTTAGTTGCAGCAGAAGATTGTTTTGCAAGTGAACTTACCTGCTCAGCTACAATACTGAAACCCTTACCATACTCACCTGCACGTTCCGCTTCAGCACTAGCATTAATAGCTAAAACATTTGTTTTGAGAGAGATTTCTTCGATTAAGGATAATGCTTGGGAGATTTGTTTTGACGATTCACCGAGCTTTTTCATCTTACTGGCTGTTTCGCCAACAGTATTTTTTAACTCTAAAATACTATTTACGGTTAAATCCATATTTTCAGTACTTTGCAATACTGCGTTGTAAGTATCATCAGTAATCTTCTCTGCTTGACTAGCATTTTTTGCAACTGCTTGAATCGAGTCAGACATTCTCTCAACAGACATCAAGGTATTACGAGTTTCTTTCGCATCAGCGATCGCCTGTTCTGCTAGCGATCGCATTGCTACCTCATTATCTTTTAGAGCTTCACCAACCTGACCAGTAGATTGTCTAGCTTCAACTGCAATCTCTTGCAAATTATCAATAATAGAGTTAAATAAATCAGCAACAGTACTCAATTCAATCGAGTCTAAGTTAGCCCGAACCGTTAAATCTCCGTCAGCCGCATCAGCAACTTCTTCAATCAAAGTATAAATCGCCAACTCTAACTGTTCTTTCTCTTTTTGTTGTTGTTCACCTAACTGGCGTTGTTCTTCCGCACTTATTTCTAGAGATTGGTTTAATTCATTGAGAGCTAATTCATTTTCCCTTTGCTTAGCCAAACTTCTTCTTTGAAAGTAGATAGTCAGTGCAGCAATCCCAACTGAAGCAACAGCCAAAACAATACCTAGTCTGCGCAGCAGTTGAGCAGTAGTAAAATCTCCAAAATCATCATAGGGAGCAACTTTTAAGTCAATAAATAACTCATGAACAGGACGATAGTTTAGGGGAACCGTCCAACCTTCAATTTTTGCTTTGGCAGCGGCATTGCTCTCAGGAGGTAGCTCAAGAAGAACCTTCGCCATCTCTTCCTCAATATCTAAAGATAAACCACCAATAGCGGAAAATGCCCATTCTGGATACAGGGGAGTACTATGAACAAAAGGAAATTCTTCTGTCTGATCTTGTGAGTTAATAACCTTAACGTCTTCGAGCTTAATCGTACCCTGAGCAACCATCCTCTCCAAAGTATCGGTACGAACCGTTCCACCATCAACATCACCATTGATAACAGCCAAAACCACCTTGTCATGACTACCACCAAATCTTAATTCCTTAAAATGCTTATAAGGATCAACTTTGCTGTCTAAAAATACATCCCAAGCCATTTGCCAACCACCAAAAGCACCTTCCTTTACCCCCATAAAGGTTTTGCCTTTAAAATCTTGTAAGTCATTGACATCGTCACGATTAGCTTTAGTCAGAATTACTGCCCCAAACTTCGTATAGGCTTTACCCAATCGTAGGTTTTTCAGAGAAACAATCCGATTAATCCCAAATTTCGCTTCTAGGTTTACGTACATCCCTGGGTTGGTAATTACAAAATCGACTTTTTTGTTTTCTACAGTTGATTCGATTTCATCAAACCCGAGAGGAACCAACTCAAAGTCATATTCGGGTAAGACTCTGGCAAAATACTCCATATGAGCTTGCCATTGAGAGATCGCTTTATCTTTACCGCGAATTGCCATAACCCCAATTCTTAATTGTTGTTTCTCCCTCACTACCGAAGAGTTTTGTGCTTGAGCAGTCAATCCGAGGGAAGATCTCAGCAAGTAATCAGGTGCTAACGGAGCAGCCATTGCGGGGAACAGTAAACCACAAAAACTTAATAAAAGTAACCTAGATTTATATTTACTAGTATGTTTTGGCAAAATCAAGCTAAAAGTACTCATTAAGTTTTTAGATAATGACAAGTTCGTAATTTTTTTTGCTGTAGTCATAGTGATAAGTAAAGAAAGATCGATTTAAGTTGCTACCTTAATTAATTTGTTACTTTAAATTGAGATACTGTAGTTTCTAGATTTTTGGCAATCTGAGCCGTTTCCACAATCGATTTCGCCACATTTTCTGAAGATTTAGACGTATTTTCCGACAATTCCGCTATTTTCTGCATTAGGTTAGCAACATCTTGAGAAGTACTTACTTGAGAGACAGTACTTTCAGAAATAGAGCCCATTAGGCGGTTAATTTCTTGAGACTTTTCTAAGACGATTCCCAAACTCTGCTTAGTGGTTTCAATTAGGCGTGTTGTTTCTACAACCTCGGCAGTACCTGATTCCATAGCTTGGTTTACTTCTTGTGTCTCTAATTGAATAGCGCTCACAATATCCGTAATCTCCCTAGTCGCTTTAGCTGATTGTTCGGCCAAAGCACCAACCTGTTCTGCAACAATGGTGAAACCTTCTCCATACTCACCAGCACGACCAGCCTCAACACTGGCGTTAATAGCTAATACATTTGTTTTTAGGGCAATTTCTTCAATCAAAGATACCGCTTGGGAAATTTTCTGAGAAGATTCTCCCAATCGCTTCATTTTTTTCGATGTTTCTCCAACTGTAGAACGTAGCTTTAAGATACTATTTACCGTTTCTTCCATGTCGAGCGTACTATTCAAGACAGTACTATAAGTACCTTCGGTAATTTTTTCTACCTGACTTGCATTTTCAGCTACAGACTGAATTGAATTGGTCATTTCCTTAACCGAGACAAGTGTGTTTCTAGTCTCTTTAGCTTCTTCGATCGCCTGCTCTGCCAAACTACGAATCGCTTCTTCATTTTTCTCAAGAGAAGAACCAACCTTTCCGGAAGATTCCTTAGCCTCAATCGCAATATCCTGGAGGTTATCAATAATTGCGTTAAATAAATCGGCAACAGTACTCAATTCTAGTGAATCCAAGTTAGCGCGAACAGTTAAATCACCGTCTGTCGCGTCAGCAATCTCATCAATTAAGGTATAGATTGCAGCTTCAAGTTGTTCTTTTTCTTGTCTTTGTTGCTCGTTCAACTCTTTTTGACCATTCAATGAATTTTTAACTTCACTAATTAGTTGATTAAAGTTATCAGCCAACAACACTGTCTCTTCTGTTCCTTCCGCTTTAGCAACAATGTCATAATCGCCTTCGGCAACTCGTCGAGTAGTCTTGGCTAAATTAGTTAACGGACGACTAACCTGTCTAGCTAAGAAGAGAATAACAGCAGTTGTAAGCAAGGCAAGAACTACTGTGGTTAAAGCATAAAGAATTAGGACTTCTTTACCCTGTTTAGAAATAACCGAATAGTCAACAGAACCAACTGAAACCAAATCAGTGTTTGGTACTACCGCAAAACTAAAAATCCTATCGTTATACTTTAAGGTGAGTTCTATTTCCTCTTTATCAAAAGATTTAATTGATTTGAATTTAATCTGCGAGAATCCTGATTGCTGAGCAAGTGTTCGCTCAGCTTCAGATAAACTCAAGGATTGATCACTAGCACTTAAGAGAATTTTGGCGGCATTTAGAATGGCTTCGCCACCAAGAATTTCAGATTCTTGAGAATTTAAGGCTATATCGGCACCTTTACTTCTAGTTGGCTCAATATCATCGAAGATAACGCCACGTTTGGCATCAACAATTTGGAACTTGTAGCCTTGTTTATTTTCGCCGTAAAGATAGGCATCGATATTGTCTTCTAATTGATCTTTGGAAATCCCAACTTTAACTACTCCAATAAACTTACCACTTTGAGGGTCGTAAACTGCCTTAGAGAAAGGAATAATATTCTGCGCAGCAGATTGATCGAAAGTAGGTTCTCCAAGTAATTTGATTTCATCCTTAGTAGTCTGCCACCATTGTTCATCGCTCTGCACAAAGTCTGAGGTAGGGTTACTGTAGGCAACATTAAAACCATCACCTTGAGTAGCAAATACTTCGACAATCGAACCAGTTCGGACAAGCCTTCTAAAATAGCCATTAACGTCACTATTGAGCTTTTCGTCAGGCTTCAGAAATTTAGAACTAGCAAATTGTTGTTCGAGAGCCGCAACTGGCTGTGAAGCTAATTCCTGATCTTCTACGAGTTGGTTACCTGCTCGCATAAGCTCAATAAGTTCTGGCTCTAAAGCAATCGTATCAACAACATTAAAAGAATTGCGAATAAATGTGGCAGTAGCATTATGGGCTAGCAGGGTATCTGCTTCAAGACCACTAATAATATCCTTTTTAAGACGCCTCTCCGCAAATTGCTCCCCAACAAGACCGGCAATTGCTAAAGGGATAACTACCGCTGGGAGCAAAGTCGTAAGCAAACGATTTCTCAGCGTATTTTTCTTGGTGCCCCTTTTATTTTTCGAGAGATTTTTAGGACTGGTTTCCGAAGAAGCAGTTTGCGGTTCTTGGCTAGTATTCATAAAATATAATTTCTTGTGGCTCTAATTTTTGCGCAGTGAATATAACAAATCAGGATTTAAATAAATCCGAATTTTTGCTTAATTAACTATAAAAATTTGCTAGATAAACTTTATATTTTTAATTGTTAGACTCCAAAGTCATACCCAAGTGGGTTTAGAGTATCGAGGATAGACTCAAACTCTAGCAAAGCAATCATTGATTCTTGATCATCCGCACAGCCTAGTGAAAATGGCAAAAGCTCGGTAGGGATTTGATCCAATGACTGGGAAATTTGTTCCTTTGCTAAACGAGTCATCCCTTGCAAACCTTTAACGGCAAAAGCAATATAAATTGGTTTTACCGTTTTTGTTTCCAAAACAATGACTTGGTATTGACGAGGAGAGAATAAAGGTGTGGGTAATTTTAAAAGCAAAGCCAAATCAAAAACAGAAAAAACGCGATCGCGAGAATTCATAATACCGAGAAAAGATTCTGGCATATTGGGCAAAGGTGCAATTCTTTCTGCACCCACAATTAAAGATTCTTGCACCTGTTCCATCGCCAAAAAAGCAGAGATTTCTGACGTAATCTGGAGCCGAATATACGACTCCCCTGAAGTAAGCTTAGCTTCAAATAAATCCTGAATATTAGACTCAATTTTGGCGCTAACACTCTGGTTAAGAATAGACTCAGAATCAATCTCAAGAAGATTAGAATGAAGATCGTTCATCGACTTTACCCCAAAGCACTTTTAACTGCGACAACTAACTCTTCTTGCGTACAGGGCTTAGTCACATAGACTTTAACGCCTTGCTTAAGTGCCCACATACGGTCTACGTCACGATCTTTAGCAGTACAAGCAACAACAGGAATTTCCGCAGTCGCAGGATTTTTTCTGAGCTTGCGACAAACATCTAATCCACCCATTTTTGGCATCATCCAATCTGTGACGATAGCATCAGGAATATTAGCAGCAGCTTTAGTAATAGCATCAGCTCCACTATTGGCAGTAATAATGGAATAGCCAGCCTGAGAAAGGTAACTAGCCATCAAATCTAGTTCAGATTGTAAATCGTCGACAACTAAGATAGTTTTCATTTTTATTATTCAGTAATTTGCTGTTTTGTAAGGTTAGAAAATCAGAGTAGAATTGCGTCAGTAACCAATTAAAAGTCTTTTCTTAAAGTTAGTTCAGATATTTTTCTACTATTTGCATTAAGCCAGTTTGAGTAAATGGTTTAGTGAAATAGTCAGTTGCTCCCGCCAACTTGGCTCTAGCTTTGTCGATAAAACTAGTATTTCCGGTCACCATAATAATTGGAGTCGTTGTACACTGAGCACTAGATCGAAGTAAGCCACATAGCTTGTAGCCATTAATTTTTGGCATTGTAATATCCAATAAAATCAGATCTGGTTTAATTTTAAAAATTATGGATACTGCTTTCACCGGATCCTCAATTGCGGTTACCTCAAACTTCTCTTGACCAAGAAAACGTTGCATCTCACTCAAGATAGTTGGGCTATCGTCAATACAAACTATCTTCCAACATTTAGTTGTCGACACAGAGGCAATATTTTTACCAAAACTCGAGCTAACTTTGTCAATGGAAACAGAATTTGATGGCGAATGAGGAATGCTCGGTAGTTTATCTAATGGCGGCTGCGCATTTCTTAAATAAATAATTTTTTTATTTATATAAGGGGATAAGACTTGAGCAACCTGTAACTCATCTTTTTTGAGTACAATCGAAAGCTGTCTAAGACTAGTGCGTCCTTTAATTACCTGTGCTAGTTCTTGAAGAGTTTTTTTATCTAAAGCTCCAGAACTTGGCAAAGGCTTATTTTCCCAGCCAGAGGTAAAGTAAGGACGCTGGTGACTAGAAAGCAGTTCAGGACTACAGTGTTGCCAACCAGATAATCTAATCTTTAAGCTATTAAGGCATGCTGATAAATTCAAAAGAAGAGATTTACCAAGCTTGTTTTCAACCCAATTAGGTAAGGACTCTTGATCTAACCAAGAAGAGGTACCTTGAGTTAGCCAAAGACAAGTTTCCAGAGAATCTTTTGTAATCATCTCTAACAACTTTAAGCCTTGACTTTCATTAAGATAATTTTCGGCTAGTAGCCAAATAATAATTTGACTATAAAAATTATGATCACCAGACTGTTCGACCGAATGGGATTGAATCTTCAAATAGGGAGGGGGAAGCTTTTTAAGAGCAGCTACTACCTCTCTTAAGCCCAAATAGTGCAAATAATATGCTAATTGCTCTAGCAATTGTGCCGAACAAGAAACATAACTTAACTGCCCTTCTTTGAGATAAATTTTCCAAGAAACTAATCCGTCCTCTAGCACCAAACAGCCAGAAACACTAGATTGAGCTAGTTTTGTAAGCAGCTCATATGGATTAAGTTTTGTGGCAGTATTCATAGGTGATAAATATCAACTTACTGAGACTAGTATTCCCAATCAAAGTTGATAATTTATCAGTATTTACCGTAGTTTATTTGAAGTTAAGACCAACCTACTCAGTGCTAGTATTAACTTCTGGGCTAGCCACGATAGTTTGTATTTGGGGAATAGAGAGTAAGGTTTCGGTATCGGCAATTAGGCGATCGCCCCAAAGGTTTTCTCGAAGAAAAGCAATATCGCCATAACGATTATCACTTTTGAGAGCAGAAGTCGCTAAATTTACACCTTTCTGCTTATCCCCTCTAGCATATAAGGCAGCAGCTAATGCTAACTTTGGTTCTGCTTGTTTTTCATCAATTTCTATTGCAGTTTGCCACTGAGAAATTGCCCTTTTTACCTTGCCTCGCTCGTACTCGATTAAGCCAACATTATTAATCGCAGGCCAAAAAGTTTCTTCTTGAGCAAAGGCTTTTTTATAAGAGGAAATCGCTTTATCGAATTTTGCTAGCTTAAGGTAAGTATTGCCTAAATCAAATAGGGCCTCTGGCGCTTGATCTTCAATTTTGAGACCTGCTTCTAGTTTTCTAAGAGCCGACTGATAGTCACCTTTTTGAAAATAAGCATTGCCTAAAGTAAATAAGATTCCTTCTTCTGTTGGCGCTAGATTTTCTGCTTTTTGGAGAACGGTTATTCCTTGATCGATTTGCTCTTGCTGCAAATAGAGGCTCCCGAGAATAAACCACACTTCGTAGTTGTTAGGTGCTAGTTGAGTGGCTAGTTCTGCTCGAGGAAGAGCCAGTTCATATTGTTGAAACTTGATTAATTGAACTGAGTCCTGAAGTAATTGCAAGCCCTGTTGTTCTAACTTTTCGGAGTCCAACTGAGGTGTGTAGGGAAGCAAAGCTTGACTATTAGCAGAAACAGCAGAAACAGCAAGAATACCCGCACAAGTAATTGAAGAAAACAACCAGTTTAATCTGGGCACAATATCGCCTCGACAAAAAATTTACTTAACTTTATTTACAAACAAGTATATGTTAGATGCATTTTAACGAGTTTGGTAGTTCTTTTCTTGATTATCCATAAATCTAAATCAATAATAATTGCACAGGTAACCTACATTAACTTTTAATTCATAATCGATTACGGAGAGAGAGAAAAATTCTGAACAAATAGATAGAGTGGCAGCGAGTGATCAACTTCTGGTTTTATCGCCAGCTCTTACTTAAGCAAAATAGTTACCATATATGTTGGCGACTCTACCTTTTCTCTAGAGTTTTATTTAGTCCTGGTAAGCAAAGAGTATATGAAAACTATTCCTATCAATCAAAAAAAGCATTTTCCTTGGTGGGGAATTGGTTTAATCGTTGGGAGTCTTATTTTGACTGGAACAATAGTCAAATTTATGATCGAGAAACGCAATAACGCAAATTTAAACATTGCCGAACTTACCGAATCAGTATCAACAGATAATCTCGCGGTCAGAATTAAGGCTAGTGGCAAGGTAGAGCCAATTCGGAGCGTTAACGTTAGCTCGAAAAACCCAGGAAGACTGATCAAACTTTTAGTAGAACAGGGCGATCGCGTTACTCAAGGACAGGCGATCGGCATTATGGAAAACGAGGAAATTGCTGCACAAAAAGCTCAATCCGAAGCCCAAGTGCAACAGAGAGTTGCCAATCTACAAAGTACCGAAATTACGCTCCAAGGGAATATTGAGCAGGCAGAAGCTCAGTTAATTCAGGCAGAAGCCCAGCTTAAAAACATGACCAGAAGCATTCCCAAAGATATTGCCCAAGCCAAAGCTCAACTCCAATCGGCTCAAGCTCAACAAAACCTAGCCTCAGCTCGAATCAAACGCAATAGTTATCTCTTAAAACAAGGAGCAATTTCTCAAGATACCTTTGATGAAGCTGTCAATGAAAATTCTAATGCAGAAGCTAGAACGCTAGAAATGAGAGAAAGACTCAGTCAACTTCAAACAACTGAAGCGCTGGAAATTCAGCAAATGTCAGCTCAAGTCAGCGAAGCACGCAGCAATTATGAGAATAGAAAAAAGAGTTATCAGTCCGAAATTAGAGCCTTAACAGCAGATGTTAAAGCGGCAAGAGCAAACCTTAAGCAAAATGAGGTTCAGTTTGGCAATACGGTGGTTAAAGCCCCTTTTGGAGGGATTATTACCCAAAGATTTGCTGTCGAAGGTTCTTTTGTTACGCCTAGTACATCTGCCTCTAGTTCGGCTTCCGCTTCGGCTACCTCAATTGTCGCCTTGGCAGAGGGATTAGAAATTGTTGCCAAAGTACCCGAAGTTGATATTGGTCAACTCCAACTAAAACAAAAGGTAGAAATAGTGGCGGATGCTTATCCAGATCAAGTATTTAAAGGAGAAATTAAGCGCATTGCTCCAGAGGCAATTATCGAAGACAATGTCACCTCATTTGAAGTCAGAATCGACCTCCTCACCGGCAAAGACAAACTACGCTCCAAAATGAATGTTGATGTTGCTTTTATTGGTCAAGAAATAACTGATACTCTAGTTGTTCCAACAGTCTCGATCGTTACTCAAGAAGGAGAAACTGGAGTGATGAGGTTGAATACTCAGGGCAAGCCAGAATTTGTACCAGTAACTATCGGCATAATCATCAGAGACAAAACCCAAGTCCTAGAGGGAATTGACTCTGGCGATCGCGTTTTTATCGATTTACCCGAAGAAAGCAGTCGGGAAACAGAAAAGTAAAAGAAAAAGACTAAGCTAAAGCACGCTAAAAAGCGGATTCGGAGCCTAAGATCATTAAACCATTAACTCTGAATAAACCGCTTTTCGGCAAAGTAGACAAGAAAACAAATAACTGCAAATACACTTCTCGAATTAGTGATTTTTCTGCGCTTTGTCTTCAAAGAAAAGATTATCAAAGAGTAAAGATAAACTAAACAAACAAAGCGTCATTATTATCAAAATGGTAATTCCATTCATGCGATCAAACCCCCATAACTAAAACGTTTTTTATCAAAATCGTTCCCTATCAGTACAGGTCGCCAGGCAATTTTGAAATGTTCGACTTTTCAACTTAGACTTTTCAACAAAAATGGGTTTTCAATGACCGACTTAAATAGCTTCCTATGAAGTTTGCGAGAGCGCATCAATCTAAAGTTAGAAGCTACTTACCCATTAAGGTGAGTTTGCTAGAGTAATTGTCTTTAACCCGTCCTTACCCTTTAATTAAACAAAATTAGCACTAGCAGGAAGACACTTACTTATCTTTTCTTTAAAAAAATTTACTTATTTTTATGAAAATTTGGTTTTATACTCATTAGTAACAGTCAATCAATCATCTCTATTAATCTAGCAAGCTTGGGTTGAAGGTTAAGGTTGCTAAATAAGAGCTTCTAAATCAAGATTTCTAACCTGGATAGCAAGAGAGAAATAAATATCAGAGCATTTAAGATTTCAAGGCGATGCTTAATTTGAGTTTATTGAACAAGTTAATCAAATAATCACCCAAAACGTTTTGGTAAATTACCAAAATCAAGTTGGTTAGAATGCAGGTTGCGCCTAAAGCTCCCAGAACAAAGGTTACAGGGGTAACCACTCCAATTGAGAACCAAGTAGCAACATGGAGAAATAAAGTCAGAGAAAACAAAACTGCCGTACTTGCAGCGAAACGTAAGGGAACAGTTCGGCTCTTAAACATGAACACAAAGCTCGACGCAGTAATGAACAAATTGGCAGGAACAAGAAAGGCACAAATAGCAACGCAATTTTGCCGAGAAAATTGGGAGATTGGTTCTAAGTTAAGCACAATAGTTTATTTATGTCTGATGTTCAATCAATTTGCACATTCAACGGACGACGAAATTAGGGTTTTAACTTCACAAGAGCCAGAATATAGAATCACAAAACATTTTCTATAAAAACACCCTTCTCTAAACGAAAAGGGCTGATATTTTCAATATAAAAACCAGCGTGAATAAAAATTTAAAGATCTCCGCCGCGTAATGCTAAAAGAAAGATTACGACAGGGCCAGCAATCAAAATAGAAATGACACTAAGCAACTGAAAAATGACAATGAAATCGATACCGCTAAAAAGATTTGTTATGAAACCCATGTTGTCTTGGTGCTCCTACTATCAGCCTTAAATAGTTAAATTAAAGTAGCTAAATGCTATAAGTCAATGTTTATAATAACTGGAATTGGGCTCATTTTTGCAAACTATTGCAGTTATGTAAACTTTTGTAATAATGATTCTAATTATTGGCTGCCCCTAGATATAGTTCTCCTACTTTCGGATTGTTGAGTAGCTCCTGACCTTTTCCCTCGAAGCGATCGCAGCCATTTTCTAAGACATAACCTCGATCTGCCATCATTAGGGCTTTTTTAGCATTTTGCTCTACTAAGACAATGGCTTTACCTAATTGCTGAATAGCTTTAATCTGCTCAAAAACACCGTTTACCAAAATTGGAGAAAGAGCAGCAGAGGGTTCATCCAGTAGCAATAAATCTGGATCAAGCATTAAGGCTCTACCCATCGCTAACATTTGTCTTTCTCCTCCTGATAAAGTTCCTGCTGATTGCCGACGACGCTCGGCTAAACGAGGAAACATACTATAGATTGGATCTTTGAGTTTCTTCAGAGAACCTGAGCGAATAAAGGCGCCCATTTCTAAATTTTCATCTACTGAAAGAGAAGGAAAAACATTGGCTCGCTGAGGAACATAACACATTCCCTTTTTAACAATTAAGTTTGATTTTAAACCCGATATATTTTCCTGTTTAAAAGTAATTGTGCCTTGATTGGGAGTTAGCAAACCAAAAATCGCTTTTGCTAGAGTTGATTTACCTGCACCATTAGGACCAATGACCGCAACCAATTCGCCTGGCTCAATTCGAAAATTGACTCCCTGAAGAATATTTAAACCTGGAAGATAACCAGCATAAACATCATTGACTTCAAGTATATTTTTGGTCATTGGCTCACTAAAGAATTTTAATTCAAGGTTTTTACTCAAGTAGAGAAATTGGTTGCCCTTTCAGCTAGATAAACAATCTAAGCAAAGCTATCAATAATTGCATCAGCAAATTCGGAGCATTTAAGTGGTTCAACCTGAGGTTCCATCAAACGAGCCAAATCATAAGTGACCCGACCACCAGCGATCGCGCTTGCCAAACCAGTTTGAATCATCTCGGCAGCTTCCTGCCAGCCCATAAATTCCAGCATCATCACCCCAGAGAGAATAACCGACCCAGGGTTAATTCGATCTAAACCTGCATGTTTAGGCGCAGTACCGTGGGTAGCCTCAAAAATAGCGCAGTTGTCACCAATATTCGCCCCAGGACTCATCCCTAAACCGCCGACAATTGCTGCTGCGGCATCAGAAAGATAATCCCCATTGAGGTTCATAGTTGCAAGAATCGAATATTCATCAGGGCGAGTCTGAATTTGCTGGAAAATACTATCGGCAATGCGATCATTAACCATCACTTTTTGCTTCCACTTGCCATCACCATGACTCGCACCAATAGTTGCCAAAACAGCTTTGACCTCATCACAAATCTTGGCTTGCTTTTCAGGAGTTAAGGAGTCGTAACCAGGAGAGATTTTACGCGCGTTATCTTCTGCACTTAAATTAGGATCTTCTGCCTGATTGGTCAAAATCCATGATTCACGTTCAGTAACACATTGCTCACGAAACTCAGTCGTAGCTAGCTCGTAGCCCCAATCACGAAAAGCCCCTTCCGTGTACTTCATAATGTTGCCCTTATGAACCAAAGTTACCTTTTGCTTACTGGCAGGTAATCTTAAGGCATTGGCGATCGCTTTACGAACTAAACGCTGTGAACCAGTTTTACTAATTGGTTTAATGCCAATTCCGGCATCTAGAGGAATTTTTTTGTTGCCATGTTCTGGGGTTGCAGGAATTAATTCATCGTTAAGTAGATTAATTAGCTTTAAGCCAATTTCATCATCCTTGCGCCATTCAATCCCCAGATAAATATCTTCGGTGTTCTCGCGATAGACAATAATATCAAGTTTCTCAGGATTTTTATGAGGAGAAGGAGTCCCAGGGTAGTAACGACTAGGGCGAACGCAAGCATACAGAGTAAAAAGCTGTCGCAGAGCTACATTCAAAGAACGAATTCCGCCACCAACAGGAGTAGTCAGAGGACCTTTAATCGCGAGCTTATATTCTTCGATCGCTTTGAGGGTGTCTTGAGGTAAATACTGAAAAGTACCATAAAGATCGCAAGCCTCATCCCCCGCATAAACCTTAAACCAGTTAATTTCTCTTTTGCCACCATAAGCTTTAGCAACCGCTGCATCGATCACCTTTTGGGTTGCAGGCCAAATATCAACTCCTGTTCCATCACCACGAATAAAAGGAATAATCGGATCGTCAGGAATAATCGGTTTACCTGCTTCAAACTTGATTTTTGAACCTTTTGTAGGGGGAGTGAGTTTTTCGAACATATAAAAATAATTGAATCTGGCAACTTCAAGAATATAGCAAGAAAC
>CALKUU010000093.1 GCA_937996665.1 uncultured Xenococcaceae cyanobacterium
GATCGCCCTGAAGAATATCCAGCTCTTAATCTATCCTATGGCGATCGCGGAGAACGGTTTCGCGGAAGTTTTGAATATATCCAGCGTATGAGTGAGGATACACCAGTTTTTGACAATAGTTATGGCAAGCCTCACAGTGGCATGGATATGTTGCCTAAACCAGTATCTGGGAAACTACCACTGTTAATTACAGGGGGCAGTCAACAAGATACTAACTGGATCGCCCAGAATGGAGATGGTTGGATGCTCTTTCCTCGCAATACGGCAATGCAAGCTCAAATAATTGCTGATTGGCGATCGCAAATTATCGCAGCAGGTAGACCTAATCAACCTGTAATGGAACCTCTATACATAGATTTAGTGGCAGATCCTGATACTCCACCTTTACCGATTCATCTGGGACTACGCTTGGGAGTCAAGCACCTAAAAAGTTATCTCAAATCTCGCCAAGCAATTGGCATTAATCATGTTGCCTTAAACCTGCGCTTTAACAAAGCCGATATTACAACAACCCTCAAACAACTGGCAGATGATGTGTTGCCAGACTTTAGTTGAAGAATTAAGCACAAATAAATTATGCCGAAAACTATCCTAATCACTGGCTCTACCGATGGCATCGGACTCGAAACAGCCAAAATGCTAGTCGAGCAAGGACATCATGTTTTGCTCCACGGACGGAACTCAGAAAAGCTAAAAATTGTACAAGCCCAACTAACTGCTCTAGGGAAAGATCAAGAGCCTGAAATCTATGTTGCGGATCTCTCTGTAATGAGCGATGTCGAGGCTTTAGTCAAAGCAATCGCAGCCAAGCACACCAAGCTTGATGTTTTAATTAATAATGCAGGTGTTTATAGTACTTCTAACCCCATTACCCAAGATGGACTAGATGTTCGTTTTGTAGTTAATGCGATCGCACCTTATCTTTTGACACAACGACTCTTGCCCTTACTCGCCACTTCAGGAAGAGTAGTTAATCTATCCTCTGCTGCCCAAGCAACGGTAAATTTAGAAGCTCTACAAGGAAAAGTCAAACTAACCGCTCCAGTCGCCTATGCTCAAAGCAAGCTAGCAATTACAATGTGGTCGCGAAGTTTGGGACTAGCTCTTAAGGATCGTGGTGTAATGATAGTTGCAGTTAACCCCGCATCAATGCTTGGTAGCAAAATGGTAAAACAAGCCTATGGTGTAAGTGGAGCGGATCTTAGTATTGGAGCTGAAATCCTAGTTCGTGCTGCTCTTAGTGATGAATTTGCAACTGCTTCAGGTCAGTATTTTGACAACGATAAGGGTCGGTTTGCTGCGCCTCATCCTGATGCGCTTGAGCCACAGAAGTGTGAAGAGATTGTCAGAATCATTCAGAGAATCTTGGAAAAGATAAATAACTAATCAGTCCAGAAACTCTTAACTCTAGAAGGATTTAGCTGAATGTATCCAACGATGTGCTGAATATTTGATGTTCCAAATAATTCTGAATTGCTCTAGTCACAAAACCAATAAACTAAAAAGCGATCGCCCTAATCTAAAAAAAGACAGGCGATCGCTACTAAAATTAGATCTACTTCAAATCCTAAAAATCATTCTTCTCAATTTTGGGACGAATGTCATTCAAATCGATATATCTATCGGTGGCATTGCGAAGTTCTCTGGCGATCATTCCCTCAGTTGAAACAACTGTAATATGGGTATTTTTAGAACGCAAAAGCTCGATCGCCCTTTCAAAATCACCATCCCCACTAAACAGAACCACTCGATCATATTGATCGACAGTGTTAAACATATCTACTACAATTTCAATATCAAGATTCGCTTTTTGGGAATAACGACCAGAAACATCGTCGTAATATTCTTTGAGAATTTTAGTTCTAACGGTATATCCAAGACTAATTAGGGCATCTCGAAAACCCCTCTGATCTTGAGCATCCTTTAAACCCGTATACCAAAAGGCATTAACTAAGCTGACAGTAGGATCGTTTGTAAAATTTTCTAAAACTTTTCGCGGATCGAAAAACCACCCATTTTTTTGCTGGGCATAAAACATATTGTTACCGTCCACAAATATAGAGAGACGGTCCCTCAGGCAATTATTAGGACAATCCATATAAGCTATACCTAAGTATTTGTAAAATATAAAATAATAGAATTATGTAAAATTAACGACATTAAAGCATCACAATGGGAGCTTTAGCCGACCAAATATCATCAATTAGTTATCAGAAAACTAGCCAAAAATCTTAAGCGATCGCTGGTTAGGATCTAAAAGTTATCTTAATAGGATGTGTATTTAAAGTTAGGGTTATCCCTAAATAAGGTTTAGATTTAATTAATTACATATGATGCTAGTGTAAAGCAAAATGGCTGTCTATAACCACTTAAAAGCCAAATTCCCTCGGGAAATAAGGTTTTTGTCGATTTTAGCTAGTAATAATTATCTAGTTTTTTACATTTGAATTTTGGTTAAAATTATTCGTCACTAAATTATTTTTGCCAAGTTGGGAGTCAGATTGGGATTACGGAACAATCACATCTGTTCCTGATTCATCTAAAGATAAACACCTAACCTCTGCGGTAATTTCCTCTTTTTGCCAGGTTTGACTCATTGCGTTAGCTACATTTTCCGCCTCAGAGCTATTGGCTAAGGCTAATAGGGTAGGTCCTGCACCACTAATTACCATTCCATAAGCCCCAGTGGCGATCGCTGCTTGTTTAACCGCTTCATAACCAGGAATCAATTTTTGACGATATGGCTGGTGTAGCTTATCTTCTAGAGCCGTAGTTAACCAATTCTGATTATTTGCTGCTAGACCTCTAAGCAGTAGACCCATTCGTGAAATATTAAAAATAGCATCCCCGCGACTATAAGAGTCGGGGAGAACTGCTCTAGCTTCTTCTGTTGATAGTTCAAAGTTAGGAATTGCCACAATCGGCACAAGATTAGAGTTCCATTGCAGTTCGGCTATTTGCCAATTTCCTGGCTCTCCTACAGTTAACTGACAATTACCTAATAGCGCGGGGACAACGTTGTCAGGATGACCTTCAATAGTTATAGCTAGTTCAAGGAGTTCACTGGTAGAGAGAGGCTTCCCTGCTAGTTGATTTGCGCCAACTAAACCACCGACGATTGCCGTAGCTGAACTCCCTAGACCTCTTGATAAAGGAACGCCCAACTTAGTATGGATAGCAACTGAGGGTGGAGTCTGGTCGAGATGTTGATATAACTTGAGAAATGATTGATAAAGTAAATTGCTGCGATCGGTGCTAACTCTTGCTGCTTCGTTGCCCTCGACTGAAATTTCTACTTGAGAAGATCCTTCTTGTTGAGTAAAGGTGAATTCATTGTAGATAGTAAGCGCCGCCCCCAAACAATCAAAGCCTACGCCGATGTTGGCAGTTGTCCCAGGCACAATTACTTTCACGTGGTTAGTCATACGAGCTTATTTAGCTAATCTTTACGCGTCTTGGATTATAGAACAGATTTTGCCTTTCCGTTTTGGTTGGTCGGCTTTTATCCTTAATCTCTTTCGTTCTTAAAAAAAGTCGATCGCCCATCTGTTTTCCTCTCAAAATGATTTACAAATAAACTTAATTTACATATGTCATGAAGGATAAATCGGGGAAAGCAAATCTGTTTGTGTGGTTTTTTGCTTTTGTTGCCTCTTTGACTCGTCAAAAATTTGATTAAAAATCTGACCTTAAATGAAATTATCACCCCAAGAACAAGACAAGCTAACAATTTTTACGGTTGGTCTTTTGGCAGAAAGACGTAAAGCTAAGGGTCTCAAGCTAAATTATCCTGAGGCGATCGGTTATATTTCTGCTGCAATTTTAGAAGGCGCAAGAGAGGGAAAAAGCGTTGCTGAGCTGATGACTTATGGGACGACTCTGTTGAGCGAAGATGATGTGATGGAGGGGATTGCTTCGATGATTCCTGAAGTTCAGGTCGAGGCAACTTTCCCAGATGGAACTAAGTTGGTAACTGTTCACCATCCGATCGCCTAAATACTTCTGACTATTCTCAATTTCTGACTATTACTAGTAACTAAAACTCATGAAACCAGGCGAAATAATTACTCCTGAGGGAGATATCGAACTCAACCAAGGCAAAGAAACTCTAACTATTCTGGTTGCTAATACTGGCGATCGCCCAGTGCAAATTGGCTCTCATTTTCATTTTTTTGAGGTTAATGCTGCTTTGACTTTTGAGCGAGAGGCAACCAAGGGAATGCGTTTAGATATTCCTTCAGGAACTGCGGTTAGATTTGAACCTGGAGATGAAAAAGAAGTGACCCTTCTTCCTTATGCTGGTAGTCGAGAAATTTATGGATTTAATGGTTTGGTCAATGGCAAATTATAGATTATAGAGTAGTCTTATAGATTTTTTGATATATTCTCTAGAAGTTCTTGAGTCTTTATTCTTGAACCCATTGATTCAAAAGTTGATGGGATATTTGTTTTGATGAGCGAGATACTATTTTCAGATGAGTTTGAAACTAAGTTAGGGACGATTAGAACTTGGTTGGAGTTTAATGTAAGTGAGGATTCAGTATTTATAAACAAAGACAATTGTCTGATTGCAAATAGTCACAAAATAACTCTCCAGAAATTTGAGGTATCTAATGATTGGTTGAAACCTCATCACAATTGCAAATCGTCAAGAGGTTGGCGTTGGTTTATAGAAAAAATTAAGGATGAAGACGAAAACTTAACTCTTTTCTGTGAG
>CALKUU010000094.1 GCA_937996665.1 uncultured Xenococcaceae cyanobacterium
TCCGTCAGATAGTGAACTCCTAACTCCCAAACTCCCAAACTTCCAACTCCTCACTCCGAACTCCTAATTCCTAATTCCTAACTCCGAACTCCTAATTGACAGACCAATAGTTAATTCATGGATTTATTCGAGCAAAGCTATCAACAAGCCCTCAAAAAAACTGCCCCTCTCGCCGATCGCATGCGTCCCCAAACTCTTGCTGAATTTGTCGGACAAGATCACATTATTGGGGCTGGTCGTCTTTTGCGAAGGGCGATTGAAGCCGATCAGCTATCTTCACTAATTTTCTTCGGACCCCCAGGTACAGGCAAAACCACCCTGGCGCGGATTATTGCCCAAACTACTCGCGCCCATTTTATAGCGATTAATGCGGTCTTGGCAGGAGTGAAAGATATTCGTGAAGCGATCGCCACTGCCAGCGACCAGGGCAAATATTACCAGCAAAAAACCATTCTCTTTGTCGATGAGGTGCATCGGTTTAACAAGTCCCAGCAAGATGCCCTCTTGCCCTGGGTCGAAAATGGCACGATTATTTTAATTGGCGCAACTACCGAAAATCCTTACTTTGAAGTTAATAAAGCTCTAGTTAGTCGCTCGCGTTTGTTTCAGTTGCAACCGTTAACGAGCAATGATTTAGAGCAGGTAATCGAACAGACTTTAGAAAATAGCGATCGCGGTTATGGCAACTTACAAATTGAGTTGCAACCAGCAGCCAGAGAACATTTAACCAATGTGGCAAATGGTGATGCGCGCTCCTTACTCAATGCCCTCGAACTGGCAGTTGAAACCACCGAACCCAATTCCCAGGGAATTATCCAAATTGATTTAGCCGTTGCCGAGGAATCAATTCAACAGCGAGCAGTTCTCTACGATAAAGAGGGGGATGCTCACTTCGATACGATTAGTGCCTTTATCAAAAGTGTGCGTGGTTCCGACCCTGATGCTGCTTTATATTGGTTGGCAAAGATGATCTATGCAGGTGAAGACCCCAGGTTTATTTTGCGTCGTCTGCTAATTCTGGCGAGTGAAGATATTGGCTTAGCAGATCCCCAGGCGATCGTAGTGGTGAATAGTTGCGCCCAAGCTTTTGATCGGGTGGGAATACCCGAAGGTCGCTATCACTTAGCTCAGGCTACTCTCTATCTGGCAAATACAGCCAAATCTAATAGTTTGATGGGTTTTTTCGCGGCACTAGCCGCTGTAGAGCAAGAGCAACAAAGCGATATTCCCAATCACCTCAAAGATGCTAATCGGGATAAAAAAGGACTGGGTCATGGTGCGAATTATCTTTACCCTCACGCTTATCGCGATCACTGGGTAGAACAGCAGTATTTACCCAACAGTTTGCAAGGTCGGGTCTTTTATGAACCAAGTGATGTGGGGGCAGAAGCCTCGCTTAAAAACCAAGTTGCCCGCAATCGCGAAGCCCAACTTGCTGCCCAAGTCGAGGGTTCAGGCTTAGGTTCTCTAGAAATGTTAACCTATGCCGAACCAGACCAACAGGTAGAACGCTGGTTGCAAAGAACCCTAAGTCAAACGGGTCAGAATTTGGCACTGATTAGAAATAAGCTATTTGAGATAGCGCAACTGCAACGTCATCATCTAGTTCTCGACTTGCAAACGAAAACTGGTTTACTCACCTGGGAAGCGCTGCGTCAAGTTCCTGAAGGTGGGGTTTATACTTGTGTGGCTAATGCTAGGGCAGCCAAAGCCTTGAGTGAGCAAGCCCAAAAGTTACCCGAGCTAGCCAGACCAATAATTCTCAATGCGGAGCTAACTGATTTATCACAGACTTTACCCGACCCAGAACTTAAATTTGATCGCTTGATTGGTCGCAATATTTTATCTGCCGAACCCGATAAAGTGGCAACTATCACCCAGCTTTTACCCTGGTTAAATGATGGTGGCGCGATCGCTCTAGCCGAAACTATTCCTCAGCATACCCAAAGACTTTATCAATTGCTCCAACCCAATTGGATCGATCCTCAACTTTGGCAAAAGATCAAAACAGCCGAAGAAGCTATCTACCAAAACCCAGATGATTCCTTAGTCAATTGGGACGGTTTGAGCCTCAAAAAGGATCTAACCTCGTCAGGTCTACCCGTTCAGATTGAAGAGCAGCAACATTGTAGCTCGATCTTAATTAATTCCCAGGCGATTCAGCGTTGGTTTTCTCCAGCTCAGGCAGATCAACGCCCAACTTATCGTTTACATTTGGAAAAATTCCTGAGTTCTAAGGAGGTGGAAACACTCAAAGATATTTTTAACAAGCATCTCTGCAATCAAACTGTTACGTGGACAAGTGTGGGGGCATATATCTTGGTTGCGAAAAGTTGAGAATCGATTGCACTAGAAAATTAAGCCAGGGGTAAATCTATGATTTCTGAGATTTAATTGAGATAAGATCCTACTATGAGATCAGAGAAAATAAAGATGAATAACAAGGAAAAATTAATTAACGAAATTGAAGTAGCACCAGATTATTTAGTAGAAAAAGTACTGGATTTCCTGTTAATTAATAAAAATAGCAAACAAGCAAAACCACAGCCTGAGAAAGCTCTAGAAATCCAGTTAGAAGAAATGGCTAAAGATCCAGAAATTATGTCAGAAATAGCTTCAATGAATGAGGAATTTTTAGTCACTGAAATGGACGGTTTAACTTAGAATATGGTCTTGAAAAGAGGAGAAATTTACTTTGTTAATCTTAATCCTGTGCGAGGACGAGAACAGTCAGGAAAAAGACCAGTTTTGATATTATCCATTGATGCCATCAATAGACTACCTTTAGTTGTAACAGTAATTGTAGGAACTAAAGGAGAAAATATTACAAGAGATTATCCCACTAATATTCGAGTTTCTCCTAACGAAAGTGGACTTCCTCTCGAAACAGTATTTCTTTGCTTTCAAATTCGCTCTCTCGATGCAACTAGATTTCCTGAAAACCCCGTAGGCAAATTGACTACAGAAAAAATGAATAAAGTAGAAACTGCTATACGTTATTGTTTAGGGCTATAAGTATTACGCGCGCAAATTTTATTTGCTACATTTCAGAAAGCACAATGTTTTGAATAACAAATTGTCATTACAAATGGTTGCCAGAGAACAAGCGATCGC
>CALKUU010000095.1 GCA_937996665.1 uncultured Xenococcaceae cyanobacterium
TTTGTAAAGTTAATGCAAAGAAAAGTTAACTTATCTTAAAAAGGTATATAACTTAGTTTTTTATTTCTTTTTAAGGATTTCTCAAAGTAGAATCATTAGTAACCAACTTTTTTGCCTGCCTTAAGAAAGCTAAAAAGTTCACTAGGTCTTACAACATAAGTTATTTAGTGGACGAATCAAATTGAGTTTTTTACCAAAACATTTCAATCAATTTGATGGCTATCAAGAAAAATATATTATCTTTTCGGCTAGTTATTAGCTTTTAAAGATATTCTAAAGCTTTAGTTTCTGGGGAAGGCACACCAAATAAATAGTGAGTAATTAATATGTCTGTAGCCGATATTGTAAATAAGCTTTTTGTCTGGTCTCAAGATGACGAAGATTACGAGTATTCAGAAGAAGATTACGCAACAGAAATAGAAAACGATTTCCCCTCGGAAGCGGCTCCTCAAAACCGAGATCGCTATGTGCCAAGCCAGTCAAAGGATTTTAACCATTCTTCTGTTAAATCAATAAAGCCCATGGATAATGTAGTAGGAATGCCCGGTATTGTTAGCGGTAGTGCTGAGGTTATGGTTATCGAACCTTATACCTTTGAAGAAATGCCAAAGGTTATCGATGCTCTACGCGATCGCAAGTCAGTAGTACTTAACCTTGAGAACATGGATCCCCAGGAAGCTCAAAGAGCAGTGGATTTTGTAGCTGGGGGAACCTACGCTATGGATGGTCACAACGAGAGAGTCGGCGACAGCATCTTCTTGTTTACCCCTAGCTGCGTTACAGTTAGCAATTTGTCTGGGTTGATTAGTGGAGCTGATGACTTATCTAGCGCTCGTGTACGTCGTCCTTCTGTGGGTGGATACGTCGAGCCTTGGGCAGAGCAACCCAGAGCAGCAGCTCAATAGCTTGCCATTGAACTAAAGAATTGAATTGATTTTCGAGAATAAGCAAAAGAAATCAATAAAAATAGAAAATCCGAAAAGAGTAGCTAATGGCTGCTCTTTTTTTTCGACTGAACCTTAAGCTGTATCGGTTGAAAATCAATAAACCCCAGAAAATAAACTAGGAAATTAAATTAACCGAAAAAGAAGGATAAAATCATAAAGCAGCATTTAGGTGTGATGAAAAACAGTGGTATTTACAATTGGGTTATTGGGTTTAGGCACGGTCGGAACAGGAACAGCCGAAATAATTTTGGATTCTGAGGGCAGAAATCCCTTATTACAAGAAATTAAAATCAAACAGGTTGGGGTTAACAATTTAGAAAAACCTCGTTCTGTAACTTTAGACCCTGGGGTATTAACCACCGATTTAGAATCTATTGTTAATGATCCTGAGATTGAAATTGTTGTCGAATTGCTAGGTGGATTAGAGCCTGCTAGGTCGCTGATCTTAACTGCAATTCGGAATGGAAAACATATTGTCACAGCCAATAAAGCTGTAATCGCTCGTTACGGAGATGAAATTTATACAGCAGCCAACCAAGCAGGGGTTTATGTACTGCTAGAAGCCGCTGTTGCAGGGGGAATTCCTGTGATTAAGCCTCTCAAACAGTCCTTGGGAGTTAATCGCATCACCAGTGTAATTGGGATTATCAACGGCACAACTAATTACATTTTGACGAAGATGTCGACAGAGGGATTAGACTTCGCAGATGTTTTAGCCGAAGCCCAAGAATTAGGCTATGCCGAGGCTGACCCCACAGCAGATGTCGATGGTGGAGATGCGGCGGATAAAATCAGCATCTTAGCAGCGATCGCTTTTGGAGAAAGAGTTAAACGAGAAGAAATTTCTTGCGAAGGAATTCGCCAAATTAGTGCCACGGATATTAGCTATGCCGAAGATCTTGGTTTTGTAGTTAAGCTATTGGCGATCGCAAAAGGAGGAATGGGTCAATCGCTGCAAATTCGAGTTCATCCCACCCTAGTCTCTCAAGATCATCCTTTAGCCAATGTAAATGGGGTTAATAACGCAGTTTTAGTCGAAGGAGATCCATTAGGTCAGGTCATGCTATCTGGGCCAGGAGCAGGTAAAGGCGCAACAGCTAGTGCGGTTGTATCCGACATTGTTAATGTGGCAGGAATTTTAAAAAGCAATTCCCAAGGGAAAGACCTTGACCCCCATCTAAGCTGTAATCACGACAACTATGCTCAGTTAATGCCTCTAGCCGAAATAACTACCCGTTTTTATACTCGTTTCTTGTGTAACGATGTTCCCGGGGTAATTGGTTATTTAGGAACTTGCTTTGGCAAACACGATGTCAGTTTAGAATCGATTGTCCAAATTGGTTTCCAAGAAGATTTAGCAGAAATTGTCGTAGTCACTCACGATGTCAAAGAAGGGGATTTTCGTCAAGCATTAGCTGAAATCGAGAATTTAGATGCGATCGCCAGTATTCCCAGCATCATTCGAGTTTTATAAGTTCCATTTGTATTTGTAAAAATAGATAAACTTAAAGCAAGAAAAACAACATTCTGCATAAGAAGCAAGTTTCAAGACAGAGTAACTACCAAAGTCACTTGTATTAAGGCAATAATCATATGGATAAAGTTACTGAAATACTTAACGAAGCAGATACCCTCTTTGATCTTAGACCAGTTCTAGAGTCAATTGGATTTGATAAAGAGGTAGACATCTTTTTCGCATTTATGAATAAAGAAACAGCAAAATGCTATGAAACTGGAGCAATTCCTCCTTCTCTAGCGGAAAGAAGCTCAGCCTTAAACCCCGATAACATCTATGATTCTGTTCTAGCTTTTCTCAACAAAGCGCGGATCCAATTCCCTGAATTAGAGGAAGCTCTTAATGAATCATTAGGCTTACCAAAAGAAGGAGAAAAAGAAGTAGAAATCAGAGTTATTTCTAGAAAAGGAGACATGGTCAAACAAGAATTTGTTTTGGGATGGCCAAGAAGATGTTGTCCTTGCTTTCCTGGTGCTAGTTGGTGTTGTTGGTGCTAGTTTCTGTTAAAAGGAAAATTCTTTTGGAGAATTTTTCAAAACTATTTTCCAATCTTGTTCTACATAAATATGTCTGGGGTGAATTAAAATCAATTTTGCTCAATCAAGAGTTTTGCAATCTGCAAAAAAACGGTTCTGCTAAATTAAACATAAATACTAACTTTCGGTCACTAAATAACACTAAACGTTAAGTATTAAGCTCAAGATTTCTCATTCACCGATAAAATACTGTTAATTAGAGTCATCTTTTAACAGTATTTTTTTGCTTATTTAACTCAAAAGTTATCTCCTCATAAGTTTATGTTCTTAAAAAAAAACAACCCCTTGATAAAAGTTGCAGTCGGAGCATTAGTCTGGCTTGCTTCTAGTAATTATAATTCTTCTTTGCAAGCTCAGGTAGTTCCTGATAATACCCTCGGCAACGAAAACTCTCAAGTTAATAGTGTTTCGCCACAAGAGCAACAGATAGAGGGTGGTGCTATTAGAGATACGAATCTTTTTCATAGCTTTAGTGAGTTTAATATTGGCGAAAATCAAATAGTTAATTTTGTTAACCCCGCTAACATCGAAAATATTTTTAGCAGAGTTACAGGCAATAATATTTCTGGTATCCAAGGAAGTTTAGGTGTACTGGGAAATGCCAATCTGTTTTTAATTAATCCCAATGGTATTAGCTTTGGGGAGAGCGCCAGTCTAAATGTTAATGGCTCCTTTATCGGTACTACTGCCACAAGTATCAACTTTACGGACGGAACAAGCTTTGACACAAATCCAGCTAGTGGAGAACCATTACTTACGATTAATCAACCCAATGCTTTGCAATTTGGTAATCAACCAGGAACAATAATTAATCGTTCCCAATCCTTCGAGCAAGCAGAAATCACAAATCAATTTAATAGCAATGGTCTTCCTGCCGGACTAGCAGTTCCAATCGGCGAAACTCTAGCTTTAATTGGTGGAGAAATCATCGCTGAGGGTGGTAACTTTACAGCAGCAGGAGGCAAAATTGAATTAGGCAGTGTAGGGGCAAATAGCACTGTTGGTATTGAAATTAACTCCTCAGATATAACTTTTGATTTCCAGGCAGTTACTGATTTTGCCGATATCTCTTTAACATCCAGAGCAGCTTTAGTACCTATTGCTGTACTTGATGAAAATGGAAATCCTGTTTTAGATGAGAACGGAGAGCTAATTTTCGAAGATATAGATTTTGATCTGGGTTCAAATCTAGATGCAGCAAGCACTGAAAGTACTGGATCAATTAATATTCAGGGTCGCAACGTAAATATCTTTAACGGTTCAGTAATACAAACTTTTACAGCAACCGAATTTGCTGGAGGAAATATTACTATCAACGCTCAAGAGGGAGTCAACCTTGGAATAGACCAGAGCATCCAAACAAGCTCTGATGAATTATTATTTCCAAGTTTTATCGTTAGCTCGACCGTAGGAGTGGGCGATGCAGGAAACATCGATATCACCACTTCAAATCTATCGATTCAAGACGGAGGAGCGATAGCCAGCAATTCTAGCGTGACATCTAATTTTATTACTGGAGAGCTAATTTTTGCAACAGGGAATGCTGGATCGATAAATATTATTACCTCAGATTCAATATCACTTTCTTCAGGAGGAGTAATCAATAGTGATTCTTTAGGAGAAGGACAAGCTGGACAGATTAGTTTACAAACCGATAATTTATCTTTAACGGATGACAATTCTTCTATCAATGTTAGCGCCTCGGGAACAGGTCTAGCCGGAGATATTATTGTTCAAGCCAATTCAGTAACCCTTGATAGTGGGAGTGACATTAGCGCGGCAACCACAGATGATGGCAATGCTGGGAATATTGAAATCATAACTTCAAGCCTATCAATTCAAAACCAAGCAGAAATTAGCAGTGAGTCTAATTTCGCAATTGACCCTATTACAGAAGAAAACATTCCTGCAACTGGAGATGCTGGAGCAATAAATATCTTTGCCTCTGATTCGATATCCCTTTCTTCAGAAGGAGAAATTAATAGTAGTTCAGTAGGTGAAGGACAAGCAGGGCAGCTAGATATTCAGACTAATAATTTGTCATTAAGCGATGATGCTTCTATCAATGTTAACGCTGCGGGGTCTGGGTTGGCAGGTGATATTATTGTTCAAACCAATTCAGTAACCCTTGATAGTGGGAGTGACATTAGCGCGGAAACCACTCAAAGCGACGGCGGAAATATTAATCTTCAAATAGCCGAAAATTTGGAACTTCGTAACCAAGGTGGCATTTCCGCTTCAGTGGGGGGTGATGGTAATGGTGGAAATATTAATATTGTTTCGCAGTTTGTGGTCACCTCTCCTCAAGATAATAGCGATATCACAGCTAATGCCGACTTTGGACAGGGTGGAAATATCACCATCGAAACCTCGGGACTTTTTGGTATTGAATTCCAAGATCAGGTGACCGAGAGTAGCGATATTACAGTAAGCTCCAATTTTGGGGCAGATGGATCTTTTAACCTAGTTGACTTTGAAATTCGACCCCAAGAAAATGATGCTACTTCTAATGTTGTCTTTACCGATCTAGACACAAAATTCACCTCAGAACATTGCTATGCAAATCGTTACAATAGCTATATTCAAACTGGGAGAGGTGGTATTCCTCTTGCATCTCAAAGTGCGTCACTATCTAAATATACCTGGGAAGATTGGCGCTTTATTGACGAACAAAGCAACTCAGCCTCGGCAGCTACAAAACCAACTCCTGAGATCAACAAAACCACGAAAGACAAGTCGGCTGCTCAAGGAGAAAAAACAGAAATAAGTCAAAGTTCAATTCAGGGCTGGTTAGTAAATCAGCGTGGAGAAATTATTTTAACCGCCAAACCAATAGTCGTAACTCCTCAGGCTCCAGCACAATCTATCCCTGGTTGTTAAGGTCATATCATCAACTATGGGAGATCGGAAAACCCTTGATCTGATATGATGTTTAATCATTAAATACTAGGTTGAATACAGTTGCTCAAGTCATAATTTGAGGAGCATCTTCGGAGCAAATATGCTCCAACACCAAATTTAAGATAAGTCAATTTATAAAAATAATCAAATCCAACGACTAGAGACATATTAGTAATCGAATTTATTCAACAAGCTTTATCCGTATAGTTCTTACCGCAACAACTTAAATTAGGTAATAAATTAATTTTTTAAGGAGGATTAATCTTTGGCAGATCAAGTAAACGTAGCTGTTTTAGGCGCGACTGGGGCAGTTGGACAAGAGTTGATTAAACTACTTGAAGAGCGTAGTTTTCCAATCAAGAATCTTAAACTATTGGCTTCTCAACGTTCTGCTGGCAACAAGGTTAGTTTTGCAGGTCAAGATATCGTAGTCGAAGCCGTTGACGACAACTCTTTTAAGGACGTAGATATAGTTTTAGCCTCGGCAGGAGGTTCTATTTCTAAGAACTATGCATCTAAAGCAGTAGCTTCCGGCGCAGTTGTTATCGATAATTCCAGCGCTTTTCGAATGGATGATGAAGTACCTTTGGTCATTCCAGAAATAAACCCTGAGGCAGCAGCTAAGCACAAAGGCATTATTGCAAATCCCAACTGCACCACGATTTTAATGGGAGTTGCTATTTATCCGCTTCACCAAGTACAGCCAATTAAAAGAATAGTTGTGTCTACCTACCAATCTGCTTCTGGAGCAGGAGCTAGAGCAATGGCAGAAGTAGAGACCCAAGCCCAGGCAATTCTGAATGGAGAGAACCCAAAAGCAGAGATCTTGCCTTATCCCTTGGCTTTTAACCTTTTTCCTCATAACTCCCCCTTGGGTGATAACCATTACTGCCAAGAAGAGATGAAGATGGTTCATGAAACTCGGAAAATCTTTGGAGTTCCTGATTTAAGAGTTACCGCAACTTGTGTTCGTGTTCCTGTCCTTCGTGCCCATTCAGAAACTATTAATCTAGAGTTCGATCGCCCCTTTGCCGTAGAAAAAGCCCAAGAGCTTGTTGCCTCTGCTGAAGGGGTTACCCTAGTCGAAGACTGGGAGAAAAATTATTTCCCTATGCCTATTGATGCTACAGGCAAAGATGATGTTTTAGTTGGTCGTATCCGCCAAGATATTTCTCATGAGAGCAGCCTGGAATTATGGCTGTGTGGAGATCAGATTCGCAAGGGTGCAGCTCTAAATGCAATTCAAATTGCTGAATTATTGCTTGAAAAAAATTGGTTAAAGGTATCAGCTTAAGTCAATTCGATTTAAGCAAATCCTGTCTAGTTTGAGATCGCAGAGTACAAAATGAATGGAAACTGAATTGATGGGTATAGATTGCAGTAGAGATGTGTGTTAATGACTAGTAGAGAACCTTTTGGTAAAGTAATTACCGCGATGATAACCCCTTTTACAAAAGAGGGAAATGTTGACTACGAAGTTGCCGAAAAGTTGGCTGTCCACTTAGTCAACAATGGCAATGATGGCTTAGTAATCTGTGGCACTACTGGTGAATCGCCCACCCTTTCTTGGGAAGAAGAATTTCAACTTTTTCAAGTAATTATCAATGCAGTTGGCGATCGCGCTCAGATAATCGCAGGAACAGGATCTAACTCAACCTCAGAGGCGATCTCAGCCACCAAAAAGGCTGCTAAGCTTGGGCTGGATGCTTCTTTGCAAATAGTCCCGTACTACAATAAACCTCCCCAAGAAGGCTTGTACCGACATTTTAAGGCGATCGCCGAGGCTTGCCCTGATCTGAAAATGATGTTATATAATGTTCCTAGTCGCACCAGTAGGAATCTAGAGCCAGAAACTGTTGCGAGACTGGCACAGATCGAGAATGTTGTGGCAATTAAAGAAGCTAGTGGAGATTTAGAGCAAGTATGTAAGATTCGTTGTTTGACACCAACCGATTTTGCTATTTACTCAGGAGAAGATGCACTAACTTTACCAATGTTAACTGTTGGCGCTGTGGGCGTGGTTAGCGTTGCTGCCCATTTAGTAGCGCCGTTGATGCAGCAAATGATTCAAGCTTTTGCTGCGGGGAATAATCAATTAGCAACTGAAATTCAATTAAAGCTATTTCCCTTGTACCAAGTTTTATTTGCCGACACTAATCCAATTCCGGTTAAAACCGCTCTAGAATTTCAAGGTTGGCAAGTCGGAAAACTGCGTTTGCCTCTTTGTGAGTTAGAGTTAAGCCTACAAGAAAAACTAAAAACTGTTCTTAGTGATTTAAATTTGTTATAGTTATGGCTACATGTCTAGGATTTACGTTGAAAGCTTTAATTAATTAAGACCAGCAGAGTTGATAGTGATTAGTTTCTTGAAGTTTCAGATAAGTAATTGCCAAGAAAAGAATTGACTCGTTGAGTTGTATAGATAAGAATTCTAAGTTTATTGTCGAGCTGTCGTTAGCAGCACCATTTAACACCTTATAGTTCGGAGGTTACTGATAATTGTACTGACATAGAAAAATCAATATTAATATTCGGTGTGGTAATTTGTTCGAATTTCCATAACTGGTTTCTATGATTATTTAGTTTCTAAAATTAAGTATTTATATGGTTTTGTCATTATTCTAATTGGCAGGATCAGAAATTTATTCATCTTTATATTTTGCTGAGTATTGATTAGATATCTACTCGCTAAAAGTAGGCACCTTATATCTATCAAAAAAAATATATTTTTTCGGAAGTATTAGTAAAAAAACAACAATTTAGTTATTTATCAAATGTCCAAAACTTTAAGTCAATCCATTACTACTAAAAATTCGGATCTAAACGGTCAGAACTCCTCTATTTCCAAGTCAAAACCAAAGCCTAAAAAGAACTCATCTCAAGTGACCCCAACTGCTAAACAACAAACTTCCAGACAAAATAAAGAGGTTAAAAGCGATCGCAAATCGATCAAGATCATTCCTCTGGGTGGACTTCACGAAATTGGCAAGAACACCTGCGTTTTTGAGTATGAAGACGAGATTATTCTTTTAGATGCAGGGCTAGCCTTTCCTAGCGACGAGATGCACGGGATTAACATCGTTTTGCCCGACATGACCTACTTGCAGGAAAATGCACATAAAATCAAGGGCATGATTGTCACCCATGGTCATGAAGACCATATTGGGGGGATTGCCTATCATCTTAAGCAGTTTGATATTCCTGTGATTTATGGACCCAAGCTAGCGATGAATCTCTTGCGAGATAAGTTAGAAGAAGCAGGAGTTAGCGATCGCACTACCTTAAAAAGTGTTTCTCCCAGAGACAAGGTTCAACTAGGTTCGTCTTTTGAAGTCGAGTTTATCCGCAACACCCACTCGATCGCCGATAGCTTCAGCGTCATTATTCAAACTCCATTGGGGGCGATCGTTCATACTGGCGACTTTAAAATCGACCACACTCCTGTCGATGGCGAATATTACGATCTACAGAAACTAGCAGAACATGGAGAAAAAGGAGTTTTGTGTCTGCTGAGCGACTCCACTAATGCTGAAGTTCCTGGGCACACACCTTCTGAAGCGTCAGTAAAACCTAATTTGGATCGCGTTTTTTCTCAGGCACAAGGACGAATCATGGTAACGACCTTTGCCTCTTCTGTGCACCGAGTCAATATCATTTTGCAACTAGCTCAGAAATTAAACCGCAAGGTAGTCATCGTCGGGCGTTCGATGTTGAATGTAATTGCTCATGCTCGCAATCTTGGCTACATAAAGTGTCCTGATGATTTATTTGAGCCATTACGCTCTCTTAATCGGTTACCCGATGAAAAGGTGCTAATCCTTTCGACTGGTTCTCAAGGTGAAACCCTGTCAGCAATGACCCGTATTTCTCGCAAAGAACACCGCCACATTCGAGTTAAAGAAGGAGACACAATCGTCTTTTCTGCTAACCCTATTCCAGGAAATACAATTGGGGTTGTTAACACCATCGACCGTTTGATGATGCAGGGAGCGAAAGTTATTTACGGTAAGAGCTACGGGATTCATGTTTCCGGACATGGCGCCCAGGAAGACCACAAACTGATGTTGTCCTTGACTAGACCGAAATTCTTTGTACCCGTCCATGGTGAGCATCGGATGTTGGTTAAACACGCAGGCATGGCTCAGTCGATGGGAATTCCTGAAGAGAATATGGTCATCATCAATAATGGTGACATTATTGAGTTGACAGAAGACAGCATTCAGGTCAGAGGACAGGTTCAATCGGGTATCGCGCTAGTAGATCGCGCTGGCATTGTTCAAGATACGGTTATGAAAGAAAGGCAGCAGCTTGCTGAAGATGGTGTAATTACTGTGGCAACTGCGATCGATTGGTCTGGCAGCATTGTGGCAACTCCTTCTCTACACTTAAGAGGTGTAGTTACCAAAGTAGAAGCATCTTTACTACAGCAGCTTGCTTCGAGAACTTTAGAGAAAACTCTTAGCGATCGCTGGAGTAACTTCACTTACGAAGAAGGTGGCTCAACTGATGTAGATTGGGAAGGTCTTCGCCATGAATTAGAAAGTAGTTTAAGAAGGTTGTTCCGCAGAGAATTGCAAAGTAGTCCTTTGTTGGTTTTCCTTATGCAAAAACCAGAAAAACCAACAACTGGCAGAATTACCCGCCGTAGAAAACGTTCTACCTCTACTGCCTCGGTCGCTTCTTAGTTAGCTTTTTTATAACTAGATTTTTCAATTATCTACTCTTTTCTTAGCTGTTATTCTTTTCTTGAGGATACCAAAGCGAAGGAAAGAGTTTTTTATAATTTTGCGGATCTACTTACCAAGGTGTAAAGTAGCAGCCAAATCCTAGTCTTTAGCACAAATAAGTTAAGCCAATATTACCAACCCAATTCATCATCAATAGTCTGAAGTAGTTAGGAACTAACTTACTAAGGTTTCTAACTCGGGTAAAGCCTGATAAATCATTCCTAGCCATTCAATCAAGCTCTCTAACTGCTTCTGTGGTTTCATAACCCCCAGACCTCTGACCACTACTTTTTTAGAAGCGTAGACAAAACGAGACTTAAGGTGAGGTGGTAACTTCTCAGCTAGTAAGTTCCAAGCAGGGGCTTCCATGGGAGTTTCCAAAACAATATTTTGTTTACCTTCAGGCTTAACCCTAGAAAAACTGATCGCCTTAGCAATTTGTTTTAACTCCATGACCTGAATTAACTGCTCTACAGAGCTAGGCAGTGCCCCATAGCGATCGCTCCAATCAGCAGCAATTTGCATCAACTCAAGCTTAGAACTCACCGAAGCAACTGCTCGATAAGCATCCATTTTTTGCTCCATGTCTGCAATATAATCAGCAGGAATAAAGGCGGTTAGTTTTAGATCTACTTGAGTATCTTCAACCGTAGGGATTTCTTGACCTTGAATTTCTTGAATCGACTCTTGCAGCATTTCCATATAAAGATCGAAGCCGATCGCCGTCATTTGCCCCGACTGCTCAGCCCCAAGGATATTACCAACCCCGCGAATTTCCATATCTCTAGTTGCCAGTTGATAGCCAGAACCTAATTGGCTAAACTCCTGTAAAGCTCTAAGCCTTTTACGAGCAGTATCGGAAAGACTCTGTTGATTGGGGTAAAGTAGCCAAGCATGAGCCTGTACTCCTGAGCGCCCAACTCGACCTCTGAGTTGATACAACTGGGACAGACCAAATTTTTGGGAGTCCTCAACAATAATCGTATTCACCCGAGGGATATCTAACCCCGACTCAATAATAGTGGTACATACTAAGATATCTGCATCCCCATTACTAAAAGTCAGCATAGTAGCTTCTAGTTCCGACTCTGCCATCTGTCCATGAGCGATCGCAATTCTGCCATCAGGAATTAACTCTTTGAGTTGTCCCCCTAGCTCTTCAATCCCCTCTACCCGAGGCACTACATAAAAGATTTGCCCACCTCGATCTAACTCATTACGGATGGCATTACGTACCGCTTCGACATTATAGGGAGAAAGATGAGTTTTAATTGGGCGACGAGATGGGGGTGGAGTAGTAATTAAGCTCATTTCTCGAATTCCTGATAGAGACATATACAAAGTCCGCGGAATCGGTGTAGCCGAGAGAGTTAGGACATCTACTTCAGCTTTAAAGCTTTTAATTTTTTCTTTCTGATTAACCCCAAATCTTTGCTCCTCATCAATAACCAACATCCCTAAATCTTTAAACTGAACACTTTTACCCAAAAGTTGATGAGTTCCGACCACGACATCTAGTTCGCCTGTCGCCAGACGCTGCATAATTTCTTTCTTTTCAGCAGCAGTACGAAAACGATTGAGCAAACCCACATTAATCGGGTAGGGAGCAAATCTTTCTTTAAGGGTGTGATAGTGTTGCTGGGTCAAAATAGTTGTAGGAGCAAGAAAAGCCACTTGTTTATTACCGCTGGTAATCACTTTAAAAATTGCCCTTAGGGCAACTTCAGTCTTACCAAAACCAACATCCCCGCAGACTAGACGATCCATAGGGAGATTTTTTTCAAGATCTATTTTGACATCTTGAATAGCCTTGAGTTGATCGGGAGTGGGTTGATAAGGGAAAGAGTCTTCTAATTCCTTTTGCCAAGGATTATCTGTAGGGTAGGCATATCCAGATAGCTTGGCTCGCTTGGCATAGAGTTTGAGTAAATCAACCGCCAGCTTTTTAATTGTTTTGCGAACCTTAGTCTTGGTTTTTTCCCAAGACTTATCCGACATTTTATTGAGAGTTGGCGGTTTTGTCCCTGTGCGCCGATAACGAGAAATGGTATCTAGAGAATCAGCAGGAACTCTCAGCAAACCATCAGCATACTTAATTTTGAGATATTCCCGACTATAAAGGGTTTCCAGCTCCAAAAATTTTCCTAAGCCGTGGGCGCGATGCACCACATAATCACCTGGGCGCAATTTATCAAGATCTACTTTTTTGGAGGTAGCTCGACGACGCTTACGGACATAACCACCTGAAGCCAAGCTATGTTGTCCAAAGAATTCACGATCTGTCACCACTACCAAGCGATAGGTCGGCAGGACAAAACCTGAAATATCAGCTAGACCCGAATATTTAACTGCAACTGCGGTATGTTGGGTTTGGTTCTTCTCGATCGCATTAAAATCTCTAGGGTTCGGAATAAACTGTACTGGACAATCATGTTCTTGCAGTAAGGCGGCTGAACGAGTTGGCTGCACCGAAACCACCCAAGCTTTATATTTTTCAAGGGTAATGCCGCTATAGATTTCGGTTTTGCCCCGCAAAATAGCTGCAATCTTGCCAAATTGGTGAGGGGTGGTAGGCAAAGGGCGACTGTAGAGATTGACGTTCGGAATATTCTGGGAATTGGCAACAGGCAAACGGGGTTTTTCTTCGGCTATTTCTGAGAGATAGAGCAGTTTATGCTCCTCGGCAACTAGCAGAGTATCTTCAAAAATAGTGTGAACTTTAGGTAGATGAGGTTTAATATTTTTCCACTGCTCTTCTGCCATACTTGCCCAGCGATCGCCTTTGACCTGACATTGCTCCACTTCATCCACAGCAATTAGCGTATTCTCTGGTAAATAATCGAGCAAAGAAGCTGGTTGCTCAAAAGCCAAACCCAAAAAACGGCGCATCCCTTCGGGGTAATTCCCCTCCAACAAACCCTCTAAATCCTCATCAGACAAATAAGCATCAAGGTCACAGTTTTGCTCAAGTAGGAGATCGACAATAATTCGCGAAAAGGTAGCAGGAGTTAATAATAGTTGAGCAACTTCATCCAAAGATCTTTGGTTGGCAGGGTCAAACTCTTTAATCTGCTCCAGCTCATCCCCAAACCATTCCAAGCGCACAGGTAACTCAGCCGCCACAGGAAAAATATCGACAATATCCCCTCTTCGACTCCACTGACCTTCTATCTCCACCAAAGGAACACGCTCATAACCCAAACGAGCCAACTTAGTATCTAATTCTGGGGAATCTAAACTAATACCTTTTTGCAGAGATAGACAGTAATTTGCAAAAATAGCTGGAGGCGGCAGGTGGGTTTGCAGTGCTTTTTCGGTCGTAACGATCGCCTTATTCATCTCTGGGTTATCTTTCAGAGTTGAAAGAACTTGCATTTGCCCCCAAATAGTTTCCGATTCAGGATCAAAAGGATCGTAAGGAGAAGCCTCCGAAGTCGGATAAAAGTTAAGACTATCCCAGCCCATCGCTTCTAGTTGTGCCGCCCAAAGACCTGCTTCCTCCAGATTAGGACAAATTACCAGTAAATTTTTGCCAGCGACATTTGCCATAGCTGAAGCGATCGCCCCTTTGGGCAAACGAGCAATGCCATTAAGCAAGAGCGCGCCATTATGATCTAGTTTAGAAACTAATTCTTTGGTCAGATTCGATTTTGCGATCGCCCGCACTACTGATGCAAATGCCATAAATTATTGAACAGCCTGGGTTGTTTGAGTTAAATTTTGAATTGCTATGTTTTGATTTTAGAAGCGATCGGCTTTAGTTTTCAATGATTGCCTAGAGATAAAGAAACATATGGCAAACACCAATCACTTTAATGATTGGCGTTGAATAGAGAAAGATTTGATTATTTCTTAGGAATTATCAATTAAAGATGATCGATTTTGTCGTTCAACTATTGACCGACGACCTCAAGAATTAAAGCATTTTAGCTTTTTAAGCTTTCATCTCTTCACTTTTAACTCACTTTGCAATGCCCCTTTAATGGATGAATTTCCGTTGCCAACGACAGATATATGCGAATCAAAATCCCGATCATTACTAGATCCACCTAAACTAATGCCAAGATTTTCTTGGGGGCTAGATAAGTTGCTCACATCGGTGAGATAGTCTGAGTTATCTGAAAATGTTGATAACAAAGTAGCACCTTGGGCTGTTGCAGTGATATCAAATTGATTAGGCTCAGTAACCAGAGAACTCGCGGATGGTAAAAATAAAATGAACGCCTCAGCGCTATCAACGAAAATAGTATCAATTTCGAGAATAGCTAAGTCAAAATCATTAGAAACAATATTGGTAGATCCTGTTTCGACAATCTGAGATCCCAAGTTATCAAATATATCTCTTCGAATTTCTGTAGCCCCAAAGTCTAAAGCAGGTCTCATTCGATTAGAGGAAATATTGCTTGAAATATATATATTCGGTACAGAAGACAAAAAATCTAGGGTAGTATCCCCATCGCTTCCAACATCAGATAAAAGTAACTTCGTGCCAGCGTTATTGAGATTACCATTGATTAGTAACTTTTTAGTCGTTTCAGTAGAGTCTTGTTGAAATACATGAGGAGATGTGGCTAGCCCCATCAAAACTATTGAGCTAGACAAAAAGAGATAGGTGTGGAACTTAGACAATAAGCATTTCATAATGTAGTGAACTAAAATTCTTGATTACAGTTATTTAGTTAAGTAATTCAGAATACAAATCAATCAACTAGAGTTAATAGCTAATTGTCTAGATTAAAAATCAAGATAATGCTAAAAATAATCATTTTGTATATCTTTTTTACTACTATGATCGCACTTCTCAAATCGCCTAAAAAACAAGCTGGACAACCTAGAGAATAAACATTTAAAACTAATTTTTAATTATCCAGATAGGGTTCTTACATATTTTACAAATTAGAGACCAAGCACAATAGCAATGACTTAGCACTTAAATTAGAATAAAAATACAACAGAACTGAGATCAAGGCGCAATTAAATTAATAATATCCAAAAAAATAATAGAATGACATCAGCAAATACCAGCAGACAAGCTAGTATTTTGATCACCAAAAAGTAAAAACAAAATCACAACAGGATTAAATACAAAGCAATAACAAACTAGTAGTGCTGCTTGCCATGAAACAGTAACAAATTAGTAGCAATGCCAACCACAGAATAGTTTTAAACTGATATGACTACGGCTATAAATCAACAATAAGAAATAACAATTAAATTTAATTTAAAGCCGAAAAGGCAAAAATCAATATCTTTATTCTCCAAAATTATTTGATTCAGTTCGCATATAAAAACTAATTTTTTAACCAAATTCTACTATTTAGAGATCGCCAGCACTACTAGGACAAGCACCATAAATTATTGAACGATTTAGTCAGTTTAAGTTGTATATTAATTTTGAAAGCAATTGATTTTGGTTTTCAACAGTTGGTATAGAAAGAAATGACTGAGCAAAAAATAATTGGGTACCATCTAGACGATGAAAATCATTGGGTTGCAGAACTTGTTTGCGGTCATTTTCAGCACGTTAGACATGAGCCACCGCTAACAACGAGACCTTGGGTCTTAAGTAAGTCTGGAAGAAAATCGATGCTTGGCTACCAACTCAATTGCCATAAATGCGATCGCAGCGAACCAAAAGACAAAAACCAAAATTAACCAGGCAGCATTGAACTAAATCCCTTGTCAATTCCAATTCAAAAAGGATTGCGTGATAATCTTCTTTTTTACATAAACGCTTATGAAAACAGCAACGAATTATTCTGAAAATCGTCTAATCTTGGGGTCGTCAAACCCTTAAAATTGAAAGGATGTCATCAGTGATCACAGGGAAATAATCTTGCTCAAGAAAATCGGCAAATTCTTACTTAGCCATGAAAGTGACGAGAAATTTCTGGATCTAATTCATCTAGTCGAGAGATTAGTATCCAAAATTCTTTCCGTAGCGCTATTAATCGTAATTATCGTTGGAATATATGACTTAATTTATCTTTTAATCAAAGATCTCACTAGTAATGATCTTGCAGGTTTCTACAATAAGGGGCTGATTGAAATATTTGGATTATTCCTTAATATCCTGATCGCCCTAGAATTAATGGAAAATATTACTGCCTACCTCAAAAAAAATGTTATTTACGTTGAACTGGTAATTGTAACGGCGTTAATTGCAGTTTCGCGTAAAATAATTATCTTTGACTTTGCCAAAAAGAGTAGTCAAGACTTAATCGCAGTCTCTATTGGGATTATTGCTTTATCAATTAGCTACTGGCTAATCAAAAGTATCGAAGTGAAAAATAAGAAGTAAGGTATCGGAGAATAGCTAGATTAACTATAAATCTGACTTGTGTAAACGATTAGACGCAGATTTAGCAGAAATCAACTACAACCATAATTTAACCCTAATTTATTTAATACTATTAGACTTATTAAGACTACTCAATCGGGTTGTTTTTTCTGTCTTTTCTAAATTGCCAACCATTCTACGACAACCTGCACAATCACAACCATAGGCAGCGATCGCTTCATCCCCTTCCTGATCTATTTTCTCGATAGTGGCAGAATCATATTCACTACAAGAACAATCATAAAAAGGATAGTCAGTTTCACTTTTAGGCACTTCTGCTAGTTCAGTGCTAATTTCTGGAGACTTAAAAACGTACTCGTTTGCGGTATTTGCTTCAGCAGCATTTGCACCAGCTAAAGTGAATGCAATCGAGCCAGAACAACCCAAAACAGTTAACAATTGTTTATTCATAACGATGACAACTCAATGAATGACGAATAAATCATGACTACTATAACAACCTAAATAGAATTTGGCATCAAGCAAAATGTTCCCACTATCAATAATTTTCAAAGATAGTTAACTAACACTCCAAATTCTAGGCACCGGCGCCTTCATGAACAGTTTTTACCCATTTCAAGCGTTTGGGACGAATCGACATTCGGACAGTAATACTGGTCATCACAACTTGCCAGTGAAGCATATAAATCATGCCTCGCAGAGTTTGCATGGCAATTTCAAAAAAGTTAATTGGTTGTTGATTAGTTTTCTTAACCTCTAAAATCCCTTGGAACATATTAATTGAGCCATAGGCAACCAAAAGAAGACTTAAAGGAGCCAAAATCGGAAAATCATGACGGCAAACAACCATCACAAAATCGGGAATATTAGCAGCAGGTAAGATGTATTGCAACAGCAAGAAACAGAGGAGATCTAATCTTTTTCCCATCCCAATAGGATTGTTGACAATATAGCGCCAATAGTCCAAATACCGTTGATAGCCACCTTCTGCCCAACGGTTACGCTGATGCCAAAGAGCGATCGCTTTAGTTACACCTTCTTCTTCCACGGCAGGATTGAGCAATAAGCCAATTTTCCAATCATCTAAATGCAGTCTAATCGTCAGATCTAAATCATCGGTTATGGTTTCTTCATTCCAACCACCACAACTCCTGAGAGCGGATCTTCTCACAAATTGACCATTGCCTCGCAATTCACCGATGCCATCAACAGCAATTCGCTTTTGCTGAACATAGCCATCAAGCAACATCTCAGCAGCTTGCCCTCTTGTCCAAAAGTTTTCTTCCGCATTAGCGATCGACTTACGAACCTGAACTGCTCCCATTTTCGGGTTAGCAAACATGGGTGCAACTTTTCGGAGCAAGTCCATCTCAACCTTGGCATCGGCATCAAAAACAGCAATGATCTCACCTTTGGTTTTCAGCAAAACTTGGTTTAAAGCTCCTGATTTTCCACCAGTATCCTTTGCCGAGCGATGAACTACTTTAAGTTGAGAATACTCTTGGGCTAATTGATCTAAAATTTCGCCAGTGCGATCGCTACTGTTATCATCAATTGCCCAAACCTCAAATTTATCGAGAGGATAATCAAGATTACACAACAGCTTGACTGATCGGGCAATGACAGCTTCTTCATTTTTTGCCGCGACCAATAAAGATATCGTCGGAGCATTAGTTAAATCTTTGTCCGTTAATGCGGAAGCAACTGGCTCACTCTTAGCAACGAAAAGCCTAATTATGTGGAGTGCAGCCAAGCTCGTAATAATCAAAACCAAATTGTATCCCCAAGATACAAAATGCAAACCGATCACAACTAGCCAAATAAACATCAGCACAAAAGCTGCTTTTTTCCTGCGCCCGGCAGTCCCGCTAAAAAATTCACCTCCCCAATCATCGTCTTCATCTTCTGGGTCGATCCATTCTGCCAAAAAAGAGCCAATGGGGTCGTCTTCATAGGACTCGTCTTGATTTGGGTAGAACTTCTCTGCCATAACTTCAAATATGTCTACTTAGTAAAAATAAGGCGATTAATATGTAACTATTGTATCCAAGTTTGTTATTTATTAATTTTTTTTGCTGATTTTCAAGGAAAGTAACTAAAAAGCAAGAGATCATTCAAGAATCTGCTCTTATGCTCCGCAACTTGATTTCGGGTCATGGACACAGCAAAAACTTGAGCAAAGAATTAAGAGCCGTAAACTTTGGACAGAAATTAGTCCACAATGTTAGAAGAGTAAAAATCAATTTATATAAATATAAAATAATAATAGTTAAGTATGAGCGGTATGACATTAAGCATAGCGATCGCAGCTTTTTCCCTTTTTTGGGTGGAATTAGTAAGAGATTGTTATCATGCACTTTCCCATGTGTGGCAACCTTTGTATCGGCTTCATGTCTGGCATCACAAAGTTTTTCGTCGCGATCTATCAGTCGTCAGCGAAACGATTTACCAAAAAGCTCATTGGTACAATGATGTTCCCGAAGCCCTGGTGATGTTGCTATTTAGTTTGGCACCTTGGACGATTGCTTCTGCTTATGGACTAGATCATAGTTGGCTGGCTGGGTTAGGAGTAGTTTATACACTTATGTTTCTGGTCGGAGCGATCGCCAGAGGGATTGGCATCCCAGGAGTCGACGAATTAACCGATCTAACCCATCGTCAAGGAAAATTTCAAACCTTACCTGCACCTTGGCTGGTCAATCGCCCCTATCATTGGCGCCATCATTTTGATAACCAAAATGCTTATTTTTCTGGAACCTTAACCGTTGTCGATAAATTAATGGGTACAGCTTTATCTCTCAAAGGCAAAAAAATCGCAGTTACGGGCTCCTCAGGAACTTTGGGTAAAGCATTATTAAAACAATTACATCTAGCTGGAGCAAAAGTAACAGCTCTAACCTCCTCAGGACAAGAACTATCGATAGATATCGAGGGAGAAACCATCCCAATTAAAACAATTCCCTGGCAAATCGATCAAGAAGCAGAATTGCTTACAACTTTAGAAAAGATCGATATCTTGATTCTTAATCATGGGATTAATGTTGGCAGCTCCAGAACAGAAGCAGCGATCGCCAAATCTTATACAATTAATGCCTTTTCTGTTTTACGCCTGATGGATCTATTCTTGACAACAGTGCGAACAAACGGACAGATTGCCACCAAAGAAGTTTGGATCAATACTTCTGAAGCAGAAGCAAACCCAGCTTTTAGCCCTCTTTATGAGTTGAGTAAAAGAACCCTCGGCGATCTAGTTACCCTGCGTCGCTTAGATGCCCCCTGTGTGGTTAGGAAGTTGGTTCTTGGTCCGTTTAAAAGCAAATTAAATCCAGTTGGAATTATGTCGGCTGATTGGGTAGCTAAACAAGTTGTCAATTTGGCAAAACGCGACCTTCGCAACATTATCGTCACGATCAATCCTTTAACTTTTATTACATTCCCCCTCAAGGAGGTTTTGAATTCGCTGTACTTTAAGTTATTCAGCAAAGGTTCTTAAATTGTTAATGCCAGATAATCTCAGCTCAAGATATCCAGCTTAGTAATTTGGGTTTATTTGGGTTCCCACTTCCCCAAAAATCGGTCTCAAAAAATTTCGACTTGGCACAATTTAATTTTTTCAATTATTGGGTAATTAACCTATCTAAAAATGCGTATTTTCATTAGTACAGGAGAAGTTTCTGGCGACTTACAAGGCTCAATCTTGGTTACTGCCTTATTAAAACAAGCAGCAGCAAAGGGTATTAGCTTAGAGATAACTGCCTTAGGTGGAGACCTCATGGAGCAAGCAGGAGCAGAACTAATTGGCAATACTACCCAAATTGGCTCAATCGGTTTTTTAGAAGCAATACCCCTTATTTTGCCAACCCTAAAATTACAGAGATTTGCGAAAAAATATTTACGAAACAATAACCCCGATGCAGTAGTTTTAATAGACTATGCAGCTCCAAATATTGCGATCGGTACCTTTGTTAAAAAGAATTTTCCCCAAGTTCCCATTGTTTATTACATCGCCCCCCAAGATTGGGCTGTGCCAATGTTGGGCAACGCTCCAAAACTCACCGGGTTCGTAGATAAACTTCTAGCTGTTTTTCCTCAGGAAGCCAAGTACTATAAGAAAAGAGAACTAGATGTTACCTGGGTGGGTCACCCGCTTCTAGATCGCATGGCACAAGCATCAGATAAGGATCAATCTCGCCAAATACTCAATATCTCTGCCGATCAGAAAGTAATTACCTTGCTCCCTGCTTCTCGCCGACAAGAAATTAAACAAATGCTGCCAATCTTTATTGAATCAGCAACTATCATCCAAGCAAAAATTCCAGATATTCACTTCTTAATCCCCATATCTCTAGCTATATATAAAGAAGAAATATCAAGATTGGTAACTAGAGCTAAATTATCAGCAACCATCATCGAAAATCAAACCTTAGAAGCAATTTCAGCAGCCGATCTAGCAATTACCAAATCAGGGACAGTAAATTTAGAAATAGCCCTTCTGTGTGTTCCCCAAATAGTTCTTTATCGAGTCCACCCTTTTACCGCCTGGATTGCCCGCAATATTCTGAAGATGGACATTCCTCTAATGTCACCACCCAATCTAATTCTTGATCGAGAGGTTGTCCCAGAATTTCAACAGGAGTCCGCTACCCCAGAGAATATCGCGAAAAAAGCTCTAGAGTTATTTGAAGATCCGATTCAGTGTCTAAAGATAATTGCCGACTATAACCGCATGAGATCTCAGTTAGGAGAAGTTGGAGTGGCTGAGCGAGCAGCTAACGTAATTCTGGAATTTAATCAACAATAATGCCAAATTAATTCAATAAGTTTAAAAAAATAAGTCATTTCTACATCAAAAGATTAAATTTTTCATTAAATTTGGATTCAAATTTGCATGAATGGTTCAATTTTAGTAAGTGTTACTTTGATTCGGAATAATTTCACTTTAGTCAATAAACTTAGCAACCACATAAGTTGCAAAGACAAAAGTGAAACCAATCAAAATAGTTAGCATGTTATTGATATTGGAATAGATAGAATGGTTAAAACACGAACTAAAAATAGCGAAACAAGAAATTTAAGCGAATATAATAAACATAAAGAGAAGTCTGGGAAAGGAGTTATTTCTTTTCTAGGTTTAGGTTTATTAATGGCTATTTTAGCTGGTTTATTTTCTTTATTACCTGGTAATAGTCCCCAAGTCGATCTTGATCCTGTCGAAAATGTTGGTAAAGACGCTGCTGCTAATCTTGGTGGAGCCGCTGGTGATGTAGCTGGTAAAGCTGGTGAACTTGGTTCTGGTGCAGTTGATGCTGGTAAAGATGCTGCTGCTAATCTTGGTGGAGCCGCTGGTGATGTAGCTGGTAAAGCTGGTGAACTTGGTTCTGGTGCAGTTGATGCTGGTAAAGATGCTGCTGCTAATCTTGGTGGAGCCGCTGGTGATGTAGCTGGCAAAGCTGGTGAACTTGGTTCTGGTGCAGTTGATGCTGGTAAGG
>CALKUU010000096.1 GCA_937996665.1 uncultured Xenococcaceae cyanobacterium
TAATAGTTTGACGCCATTTTTCTAGATTAGGATTATTTTTGTTTTACTTTCTAAGTCAAGTGAATAAAATCTCTTAGTTTGAATCTAGCTTGTCATGCTTTTCACCATAAAGGGAAAGAGTAGATACAAAAAACTTATCTATCTCATCAATAAAACTGATGATACAACAAAAATAATAATAACGGGTAAATAGTACTTTATAAATTGATCCATCTTTTGTGTTGTTGACTACTATTTTTTCCGCGGCCAAGGGTTTTTGAAGATGTTTCCTACTAATGATTTTGGACAGTATCTAATTTTTAATTAACGTATATTTAATAAAAAATGAACGAACCAATTCTTCTCTCAACACCCCATATGGGAAATCGCGAGCTAGATTTTGTCAAAGAGGCTTTCGATACTAACTGGATTGCGCCGATAGGACCTCATGTAGATGCTTTTGAAAGTGAATTTTGCGAAGCTGTTGGGAGCGACTATGCCGCAGCAGTAAGCTCTGGAACGGCAGCACTGCACCTAGCATTGAGGCTAGTAGGAGTAGGAGAAGGAGATGAAGTACTCTGCTCAACTTTGACTTTTATTGCTAGTGCTAATCCTATTGTTTATTTGGGAGCTAAACCTATTTTCCTCGATTGCGATCGCTCTTCTTGGAATCTAGATCCGAATGTACTCGAAACTGTCCTCAAGCAAAAAGCTGCTGAAGGGAAACTACCCAAAGCTTTAGTTTTAGTCCATCTATATGGTCAAAGCGCAGATCTAGATCCGATTGTTGAACTTTGCGATCAATATGGAGTTGCTTTAATAGAAGACGCAGCCGAAGCTCTAGGCGCTACGTATAAAGGAAAATCACCAGGTACATTCGGGAAGATTGGGATTTTCTCTTTTAACGGCAATAAAATCATTACTACCTCTGGTGGAGGAATGTTGGTTTCCCCTGACGAAGACCTTATGAATAAGGCCCGTTTTTGGGCAACCCAAGCAAGAGACCCTTTCCCCCATTATCAGCACTCAGAACTTGGTTATAACTATCGTCTGAGTAATGTTTTAGCCGCGATCGGTCGAGGACAATTGTTAGTTTTAAAAGATCGGGTTGCAGCTCGCAGAAAAAACTTTCAAATCTACGAGCAGACATTATCAGAAATTCCTGGACTAGAATTTATGCCAGAAGCTGAATACGGTGTTAGCAACCGCTGGCTCACTTGCCTAACAATCGATCCGAAAATAGCTAAGTGCGATCGCGAACACTTACGAGTCGAATTAGCAAAAAACCGAATTGAAACCAGACCAGTATGGAAACCACTACATTTACAGCCAATCTTTGACAAATGTGAATCCTTAGGGGGCAAGATTGCCGAAGACTTATTTAACAATGGTCTTTGTTTACCATCAGGATCTAATCTTTCTGAAGAAAGTATACAAAGAGTTATTGAAGATATTCGCCGAATAATGCTTTGAACTTAATAGAAAAAATTTAATCTTGTCGATTGATTGTAGTTATAATCGATACACATAGGTAGATATTACTATAATTAACAAATATACGACATAAAATTTAGTGTTATTTGACTAATCTCAATTTCATCTAAATAGCTAATTTTTCACTTTATAAAAAAAATTAAAAAACAAACTTTAATACTTATGGAAAGTCAACAGTCATCTTTAAATCTTGAGACTTACGGGAAGGTTATCAGGAAGCACTGGTTACCAGGTATTTTAACTTTTCTAGCGATTACAACTCTCGGTATTCTGTTTACATCAATGAAACCAGATTCTTACGAAGCGGAAGCCAAACTTAAATTTAAAAAGTCAAATGCTTCTTCAGTAGTTAGTGATGTCAGCCGAGAATTGGGTGCCTTATCTGCCGTTGGTGCCAAGAGTAGCCCTGTTAATACTGAAGCAGAAGTTTTCCGATCTAATCCACTTATCCAAAAAACGATTAACGATCTTAACATCGTGGATGAAGATGGTAATCCAGTTAAAGTTAGTGACTTTAGAGATGCATTAGCTGTTCAAGAAGTTGCTACTACAGACATCTTGAGAGTTGCCTACCGAAATTCAGACCCAAGAAAGTCAGCAGAAATAGTCAACACACTCATTGCTAATTACTTAAATAGTAATGTCGGTGCGAATAAAGCCGAAGCATTTGAAACCAAGAAGTTTTTGGAAAGCCAAATTCCTGCAGCAAAAGAAGACTTAACTAAAAAAGAAGCTTCCCTTAAACAATTTAAAGTTGATAACAAAATTGTTTCCTCGTCAGAAGAAACAGCAAAAATTGCTTTCAGTTTAAGAAGTATTCGAGAACGTCTTCGTGAAGCAAGGAGTAGTCTTGCCCAGACAGAAAGCCGCTCGAAATACATCAAAGAACAATTGAATGTCAATGTTTCTCAGGCAGTTAATAGAACTAATCTTGGTCAATCCCCTGAAGTCGAAAGCATTTCCACGGAGTTGCAGAACTTAAAGATTCAGCTCAATCGAGAAAAGAGTCGCTTCACCAGCAAAAATCCGATTATCCTTGATCTTCAAGAAAAAATTCAGTTGCAAGAGCAGTTGCTTGCCCAACAGATTAAAAGTGTTTCTGGATCAAATTATCGATCCGGTAGTACTAGTAGGTTTAGTCCAATTCAGCAACAGCTTACATCTGAATTAGTTCGTCTAGAATCAGACAAAACTGGGTTTGACAAACAAATCGCTTATCTCACTAAAGTCGAGAAAGAATTACAGGAAAATGTTACTCGACTACCTGTGCTAGAGCAAAATCTTACAGCACTTCAAAGAGATTTGGATAATTCTAAACAGACTTATGAGTTGCTACAAAGACAGCTTAGCTCAATCATAGTTGCATCCAATCAAGATATTGGTAATGTCAGAGTTATTTCCTATGCGACTGTTCCTGACAAAGCAATCTCCTCTCGAATGTTTGGTGTAGTTTCCGCTATGACTTTAGGCTTGATTTCGGCAATAGGGGTAATTTATCTATTCGAAATTAAGAATCGTTCGCTTAAAACTGTTGAAGAAGCAAGAAAACTATTTGGTTATAGTTGGCTAGGAATTATTCCTTCTTTTGATCAATATCAAGCTCCAGCTCTAGTAGAGAGCTCTAGAGATCTATCTATTCCTCCTCTTGTCGTTAAAGATTATCCTGGCTCTTCAGTGAGTGAGTCTTTTCGGATGTTGCAGTCTAACCTACGTTTTCTCAACAGCAACCAACAATCACAAACCATCGTCATTACAAGCCCAATTTCGGGGGAAGGAAAGTCAACAGTTGCAGCTAATTTAGCTACTGCTATGGCTCAGGTAGGGCATAAGGTTTTATTAGTAGATGCGGATCTTCACTCTCCTGTCCAACAGTCTATTTGGAATACCTATAGCGATTATGGCTTAAGTCATCTGCTGGCTGAAAACTTAGATTCTCGTTTAGCAATTGAAACAGTTATGAAGAATTTGAGCATCCTCAATGCAGGTGCACTTCCCCCTTCTCCTGCCACATTGCTAGATTCTTATCGAATGAAGGATTTAATTTACTATTGGTCAAGAGTTTACGACTACATCATTATCGATAGCCCTGCTCTAGAAACTGCTGCCGATGCACCTATTTTAGGAAGAATGGCAGATGGAGTCTTATTGGTGGTTAAGCCAGAATCAGTAACTCATGCTCAAGCAAACTTTGCCAAAGAAACCCTGGAGAGATCTGGGCAAAATGTTTTAGGAATTGTTTTCAACGATGTTGATCCTGAATTCGATCCTAGTGGTCACCACTACCACCCTTTAGAAGGAAAACAACAAAAAAGTTTGCCAGCAGAAACAACCAACTCGCAATCTGTTAATGAGCTTGAGGAAGGTCTCTGGGCAACAATTCAGCGCATCTCCCAAGATTACGAAGCACCTCAATATCTTTTAAATCCTTCTACAGATGATGATCAAATCCAGAGTATTCCTAATAATCAGTTAGAGGAAACAATCACCTATTTGCAGAAAGATTTGGAGGAATTAACCGAATTAGTTAAGGAGGAAGAAGATGAGTTGTTCAGAAAACGACAAGCTGTTAGAAAGTTACAGCGCAAAATTAATCTTGCTCCGTTTGAAGAGCGCTCTTCTTTAGAAAAAGAGCTAGACCAAGAACAAGAATTCAAAAACATGCTTGATGAGACCTTGGTTGGACAACGACGTAATTTAAATAAGAAAAGAGAAGTTTTGAGAAAGTATCAGTATGCTTTCGAAGCTAGACAAAACTGATTAATCTAGCCTGTCTAAATTTCATCTTTTTTTCTAAGTAGGTGAATTAAGTAGCTACTAGTCTTTACTCAACTGATTTTAACAACCTCTATAGTTCATATAGAGGTTGTTTTGCGTTAGATTAATTACAGATAAAAAGCTTCAAAATTAATAATAGAAAAATTCTTATGGTACTTTTTGGTTTTGGAAAAAAATCAGCAATGGTTTCTGCTCAGCAAGCATTGCCTGGCCGCGATCGCCAGATGCCTGTTCCTGAAAAACATTTTATTAATGGCAACCCTTTAAAACCTCCTTTTCCTGAAGGGCTAGAAACTGTTGTCTTTGGCATGGGCTGTTTTTGGGGTGCTGAAAGAAAATTTTGGCAAACGGAAGGAGTTTATACCACTGCTGTTGGTTACGCCGCAGGCTATACACCCAACCCCACTTATAAAGAGGTTTGCTCTGGTATGACTGGTCACAATGAAGTTGTCCTAGTCGTATACGATCCTAACTTCGTTACTTTCTCCGAATTGCTAAAGGTTTTTTGGGAAAGTCATAATCCCACTCAGGGTATGCGCCAGGGCAACGATACCGGTACTCAATACCGTTCGGGAGTTTATGTTTATACCCCCGAACAAAAACAACAAGCCGAAGCTTCTAAGGTTGCTTATGAGCAAGAATTAAATAAAGCGGGATACCAGGCAATAACCACAGAGATTTTAGAAGCTCCTGAGTTTTATTATGCAGAAGATTATCATCAGCAATATTTAGGCAAAAACCCTAGTGGTTACTGTGGCTTAGGTGGCACAAATATTTGCTACCCTGATGCATAAAAAGCAGGAACTCTAATCAGGGAGAATTATATTTTTTCCTGGTTTTGGCTTTTCTAGCTAATTATTCATTAAGATCTGCAACTTGAAAAAAATCTAATGGAGTTGAGGTCTAATTGTTCTTAAAGTTAGGAATAGTTAGACCTTTTTGCTTAGTTTTTAGTATTTCAAATCGAGGACAAGATAAGTACGAAACTTAATCTTCATTGTTAAAACTATTGAAAATAAAACTAAAAATAGCGAATCTGCTTGATGAAAAATTATATGATGTAGTTATCCATAGAGTTTACAGATATCTGAAATGTAGCTAGCAGCCTAGCAGAGTAGCTATTTGAATGTTTCTTAGTGCTTTATGTTTATAAACTTGATTGTTCTTTGCAAAAGCAATATTTCCATAAACTATGCACAATACTAGCGATCTTCATGTTGTTGAAACTAGACCTTTGTTAAGTCCCGCTTTAATCAAAAGTGAGTTGCCTCTTAGTGATACTGCGGCTTCCCTTGTAAGTAAAACCCGCGATCGCATTAGAAGAATTCTCTCGGGAGAAGATCAACGCATTTTAGTAATTGTTGGTCCTTGTTCGATTCATGACGTCGATGCGGCTCTAGATTATGGAAAAAGGCTCACTAGTTTACGAAATGAATTGAGTAATGAACTAGAAATTGTTATGCGGGTTTACTTTGAAAAACCGCGCACCACAGTTGGCTGGAAAGGTTTGATTAACGATCCTCATCTGAACAATAGTTATGATATCAATACGGGCTTAAAGTCAGCGAGGCGTTTATTAATCGACTTAACCAGTCTTGGTCTGCCTGCTGCTACCGAACTGTTAGATCCGATTACCCCTCAATATATTGCTGATCTGATCTGTTGGACAGCGATCGGTGCGAGAACTACAGAAAGCCAAATTCACCGCCAAATGGCCTCTGGATTATCGATGCCAGTAGGTTATAAAAATGGGACAGATGGTAGCTTCAAGGCAGCTATTAACGCTATGTTGGCTTCACGAATCTCTCATCATTTTTTGGGAATTAACCAAAATGGTCTGGCAAGTATTGTCGAAACCACTGGCAACCCCGATGGTCACTTGGTTCTAAGAGGAGGAAATGGTGGTCCTAATTACAATCCAGAAGGAATCGAAAGTGCAGCCAATGCCCTAAAGAATAAGGCTTTAAATCACCGTTTGATTGTCGATTGTAGTCATGGCAATAGTAGCAAAGATTACAAGCAACAGCCTGTGGTTTTAGAAAATATTTCTCAGCAAATTATCACTGGTAATCTAAATATTATGGGAGTGATGATTGAAAGTCATTTGCTTGCTGGTAACCAAAAATTGACCGGCGATTGTTCAACCCTTACTTATGGTCAGAGTATTACTGATGCTTGCGTCGATTGGGAAACCACTCAAGATATACTCCGCTCCTTAGCTAAAGCGACTGCCCAAGGAAGACCAGCGATTAAGCAATCTCAAGTATTGCAAGGGAAATAAACCCAGATTTTAAGCTAACTCCAACAGAGTAATAATCAAAAGGACATTAACGAATAGTTTTTTTAAGATAGAATCCTCTATCTTTTTTTTTGTAATTTTTAATTTGCTATTGACAATCCCCTATTCCGTAAATATACTGACCCTTGTTAAAAACAAAACCCAATCTGCTCAAACCTGACTTGCTGACACTCTAGATTGGTAAAGTTCTAGCTTGATAAAAATAAGTTTAATCAGATCTTTATTTCCAAACTAATTCAAACAAAACAAATTGATATATATTCAGCCAAAGTTTTTTATCTGTCCAATCGTATTTATAAACTTGATTGAATTTAGCAAATACAATTATTGGTCAAATTTCAACTGTAAACCTTTAAAAATCAATTCGACTTAACTCTCTAACTATCTGGTTCCAACAACATGAATTTTTTTTCCGAACAGAATAACAGAAATATTCA
>CALKUU010000097.1 GCA_937996665.1 uncultured Xenococcaceae cyanobacterium
AGGCTGGATTCTCATCCTTAAGAGGAATCATGATCTTTAATTAGTCCTCAGTCTTAGTTGATGCCCAACATGGCTTCTAGGGTGAAATAGAGAAAAGCAAAAGTTCCTACTGCCAAACCAACTAAGGCGATCGCTGTTACGGGGTTTTTGAGGAAGGGGGCTAATTTTTCAAAAAATGCCCAAAAAATCCCTAAGCTAAAGCTGATTAAATATCGAGGATAGCGACTAACATTTTGAAAAAAGTCTTGCATTATAAACTTTCAAAAAACAACTTATTTTATTGATCTACATTTCATTTAACTACATCCCACAGGCTTAAAACAGCTAGTTTTAAGTATTCTTGCTTGAGAAATTCTAAAATTAGTTCTAGAAATGCAGACAGCGAAAGTTTTCTAAGTAAAACCTATCGCACTTATATAGTAAAAAAATACTTAGTCTCACCTGCTTACTCGCCTATAACCAACGTCTGACTGCAACAGAGTAATCCTGGTACTCCTTGCCAAATTTTTCCGTCAACATTGCCTCTTCGGGCTTAATAAATTGCTCTTGAATAAAAACGACAAAAAAAGGAATAACCACAAGCGGCGTTAAACTTCCTAACCACAACCACCAACCAATCAAAATCAAAACCATACTCAGATAAATCGGATTTCTACTGATCCGAAAGGTTCCTGACTGAATCAAATTACTAGAGTCTTTAAAAGGAAAAATAGTGGTTTGATGACGGCGGAATAAATAAGCACAAAATAAATCGTTGGCAACTGCAATACAAATTAGCCCCACGCCTCCATAACCAACAGCCCTAGGAAATAACTCTTTGACTGGCAGCCAATGGTCAAAAACCCACATGAAAAAGGCTGCCAATAGCAGCCAAAACGGGGGAAGAACTTTTTGGAAAATCATAAACCGTGTTTCGCTTAATTTCCCTTAAATTCTAGCTAATTTTTGTAACCAATTTTCTGAGAACTACATCACAACTCTTCTCGCAAGACCTAGCACTCGCAAGACTTGAATTACCCACCAAGTAACATCGATTTCCCACCAACGTTGACCAGCTTTAGCAACTCTGGGATTGAAGTGGTGATTATTGTGCCAACCTTCGCCATAAGCGAGTAGCCCAACCCACCAAAGATTTAGAGAACCATCTTCGCACTCAAAGTTTTTATATCCCCAAAAGTGAGTAGCAGAGTTGACAAACCAAGTACAGTGCCAAAGAGTTACTGCTCGAACAAACACACCGTAAATTACGAAAGACCAACCACCAAGCGCAAACAGAGCCAGACCCAAAGCTACTTGTAATAAAATAAAATTCTTATCTAACCAACGATAGTAAGGATCTTTGTTGGCACGAGGAGAGAACTTTTTGTACTGTTCATAATCAAAAAACTCTGACCGCTTGAACATCAACCAGCCCATATGACTCCACCAAAAACCACGGTTAGCCGAATAGGGGTCTTTTTCGTTGTCTTCTGTATGAGCATGGTGAAGATTGTGTCCTGCCGACCAGAAAACCGGGCCGCCTTGGATAGCCAAAGCACCGCAAGTTACTAGAACTCTTTCTAGCCACTTTGGTACTTCGAGGCTGCGATGAGTCAAAATGCGATGGTATGCCAAGCAAATGCCGATGCTGCCTGTTAACCAATGAAAGAAAACTGCTACTCCTAAAGCAGACCAAGAGAAAAACCAAGGTGCTAATAAAGCTACGATGTGAAAGGAACCAAAAAAGATTATGTTAGTCCAACATAACTCTAGCTTTTTTCCCTCTGGCTGTATTGAAGGCTTGCTCTCAGGAGCAACCAGTTGTGTTGTCATTAATACTTTTTCCTAAAATACTTTGAGCTTGCGAAGTTTATTAACGAAGTTTATTAACTGCGCCTCAAATGATAAACAGATATAAGTGTTGATGCTTGTCTACGTTACTAGTTGAATTAGATCGCACGACTCTTGAGATTATAGTTTTTGAGATCATCGAAAAAACAACCCCATTCCTATCAAAGTTTAAAATTTCTGCAAAATAATTTAGCAAGTATGACTTACATTTAGTAATGTAGCAGTTATCTTTTTCAAAAGCAAGTAAGACTTACATATTTTTGATTAAACTGCTAATCTTAGTTGGTATCTGTTTGATTTAACTAAAAAATTACAAGCAAAAAGAACTGTAGATAAAATCCTTAATAAACTTTTTATGCCTACCCCTCGCAAGTCCACAAAAGCTAGATTAATTGAGGCTGCCTTAGATTTATTTACCGAAAGAGGGGTAACAGAAACTACCACTAAAGCAGTAGCAGAAAGAGCTAAGGTTAATGAAGTTACTTTATTTCGCAATTTTGGCAACAAGTATCGCTTGCTTTTAGCCGTAATTGAAGATTCTGCGGTCTTTGCCAAGTTGGTTCATGCCTTGGTAGAAAAAGCTAACTCTCAGGATGGGGTGGCAGGATTTCTAAAGCAATACGCCAAGGAAAGCTTACATACTCTCGACAAAGCTCCAGATCTAGTTAGATCGATTGTTGGGGAAGCAGGAAATTATCCGATTGAGAATCGCTTAGCGTTGGGGAAGGGATTGAGCGAGGCAAATCGCTATGTTTCTAGTTATTTAGAAAAGGCGATCGCTAAACAGGGTTTAACTAGTAACTTGACCTCCGAACAAACTGTCAATCTAGTTAACTTCATGCTGATGGGCTATTTTGTAATGCAATATAGCTGTGAAGGCTTTAACTTGTGGGAAGATCAGGATGATTTTTTGAATAGCTTAGTTGATCTGTTTTTACAGGGATCTTTTCCTGAAGATAGTGTTACCAGAAAAGATCTTGATTTAGCGATCGCCCCAGAAATAGAGATTGCTGATTTACCAGCTAATCTAGTGCGATCGCTATTTGTCAAAGCAAAAAAAATGGGCAAACAAGAATATGCTTTTGTTTATACTCTTTTTGCTACTGGTTTGTCTTTAGAAGAAATCTCGGAATTAAAGCGATCGCATCTAATTATCGATCAGCCTCATCATATCCTCTGTGTCTACGGCAAAACAGCAAGACAAGTAATTCTCAATCAATGGGTAATGGGTTTTCGCTATGGTTCCAAATCGGCTAACCCCTTAACTCAATGGCTAAAAAGTCGCCAAGACCCCGAGTCATCTCTATTTACGAATAAAGCAAGTAACGCTATCACTTTGGTTGAATTGCAAAACCTTTGGCAAGAAATAACTGCCGATCTAACTACGCCTCAAGGAGACTGTCCCAGAATAGAACAAGCTAGACAAACCTGGTGTATTGAAATGTTGATGCGCGGCATCGAATTAGAAGACTTAAGTATTTTGAGTGGACTGAAAATCAAACAATTGGAAGCATATGCCCAAAGGGCAAAAAATAAGGCAGCCTTAGAAGTGGCTGCCCGTTTGGATCAAAAGCGAAAAGATTAAGGAAAGTGACCTCCCCTAACCCCTCCTAAAAGGAGAGGAAAAAGAAGAATTCAACTAGTTTTCCAATAGAGCGATCGCCTGAAAAATCAGAACTTAAAAATCAATCTATCTTCTGCGGAAACCTCTAGAACCGCCAAAGCTTCTTCTGGGAGCACTAAAACCTCTAGAAGAACCAAAACTGCTGCGAGAGCGAGAAAAACCACTTCCTCGACTACTGCCAAAAGCACTGGGACGTTTAGTTACAGGTCTAGATTTAGCTTTACCAGAAGTGCGTAAAGTACTTGAGCCAAAGCCTGAACCTGTACTGCGCGCATTGCGAGTAGAAGGTCGTCTGAAGTTGGAACTTCCAGACTTACGTGAGGAACGAATGTTTCCCGATGTCCGCAAAGTCTTACGGTTTCTAACTGCTGCTGGAGCTTTGTTATATTTTTTTTGATAGCGATTAACCGCACTTCGATAGCTGCTGCCATAACCACCATAACCAGTTAAAACTCCACCACGGCTATAAACAGGAGGTACATAATATTGAGGTCTAAACAAAGTATTGGCAACCATTTGACCGGCGATCACTCCAGCAAAAGGAGACCAGAAATTAGACTCACGACGCACAACTACAGTTTGTTCTTGCCCAGTTCTGGGATCTGTTTGTGCCTCAGTAACGTTATGCACATATTCAATCCGAAAATCTTCGCTTAGATATAAAATCGGTTGTTTATTTTCTACTTGTAAATAAGCTTTTTCGCCATTAGCGATCGCTTCATCGTCTAATCTTGCCATTTGCACATTAGCAGTTTGCAAGACAGGAGGAGTTCCCGCAGGAGTGTTTAAAAGCATAAGGCTATACTCACCCGAAGCATCATCATAGGTAGCCTGTTGCACAGGATATTTCCCATCAGTAATTGCTGCTGGGGCTAAAGCAATACTGTTATTCAAACTAGGCTGAAGTTGAGCTGCATGGGCAGGAGTTCCCACCGCAACGCTTGTCCAACATAAGGACAAAGACACCAGCACTACTAAAATCTTTCGTAGCATAAAATACCAAATCTCTCGTTTTATCTTTATCTGATTGTAGAGTCTCAGAGGAGATCAGGCTTTACGGTTAATACTATCTTGAGATCGTAAATGGTGTTTAGTGGTTCTGGTTGGTTGATTAACTCGGTTTCTACGGGCGGATTTGTGGTTACAAAGAATAATATAATTAGTAATTATTCATGTTTAAAAAAGTTTGATTTAGGGAACATATGGCGGATATTGTTGATATTGCAGTTAGGACAGAAGGCTTTAGTACACTAGTTGCTGCGGTTAAAGCGGCTGGGTTAGTAGAGACGCTGAAAAGTCCAGGCCCTTTTACTGTCTTTGCTCCGAACGATGATGCCTTTGCTAAACTCCCTCCAGGCACGGTTGATACTTTAGTGCA
>CALKUU010000098.1 GCA_937996665.1 uncultured Xenococcaceae cyanobacterium
AACCGGATCAGGAATAATTAAAAATAGCATATCAATTGCATATCAATTTTAATTTGCGATTAAAGTAAAGTCCAAAAATGCTTTATTTAATAAAACTAAGGCAATTTTTACTTAATCTAACTTCTTATTAGAGTAATAATAAGAAGTTAAAAAATATCCCATATATTGCTTAAGAGTGGTGAGACTAGCAAAGCTGTTGTCGTTTCGCTTGAGAATAAGCTTCTTTTTGCTATTAGTATATTTAAAAAAGAAAGAGAAAATCTGGGATCGCAGCAAATTTACTTTTCAAAAAAAAGAATCAATATAAGTTGACTGTTACCAAAAATCGTGAACAGTAGTGACGTTAACAAATAATCAAACCTGACATTTGCAGACATTTTTACTAGTAAAAAATACGCCTCAATTAGCTTTTAGCGATGCCAAATGATATCCCCTTTGTATGGCAATTATCTTTGGTCTGATTTCTTCTACTTTAATTGCTTTTTTTGTCGTTCCAGGACTATATCTACAATTGACTTCAAATTATTGCTATACAAGGATTTGAAAGATTATATTATCTAAGACTAATTTATCCATATTCATTGAGACTTGCACCACAAGATAGGGGTTCTGAAGAACAAAATTTTTGAGATCGCAAAAAGGAGAGGAGCAATGACAAAAATCAAATCAAATTCTAGAGTCTGTAACTAACTCTAGAAAAGAGTTTGAGAAGTTATGGATAAATCATAGATCTAGAATTGGGTGACAGATTAATCGATTTACTTCTCCAATGATTGGAATAAAGGGGAGTTTATTCTTATTACAAATTTGCTTAGAGCCCATAGGAAGATACCCAAGCGAAAGAAATAATTTAATTAACCTCGGGTTACTGATAGCGCAACACATAGTTACTCCGGCTTTTTTTGCCAAAGAATGAGCAACTGCTATAAGTTTATAGCTTGTCATCTGGTCATAACCTTTTTTTAGTTGGTGGGTACAGGAATTTTTAGCTATGACAAGTCTACCTATATCAGCCACTTTATCTTTTTGAAAATGTTCACAACCAAATTCTGAAGGTAAGCATATAGTCTGAAAATTCAAGTAATCTTTTGAAGGAAACCCAAGTTCTCCATCTAGAACAATACGAAGAGATCCAATTAGTTCAGAGTTTTCATCAAAGGCTCCTATATGAATTGTCTTGCTATAAAAGTCATATTCATCAGCAATTTCATGAGTATTGTTTTCAGGAAAAAAATTGTATTCTAATACCAAAACTTGATAGCGTAGTTTTAAAATATTCTGGATACCTACTTTGCTTTTAACTACGTTAAAATAAGGATATTTCATAATACAATACAAATAGAAAAAAACTATGCAATATGTTATTCGTGGGACAAGCTATATTGAAAATTGCTTAGACCGCAACATATTATCATACATTTATCTATGTATTCCATATCTTTGATGAAAACTAATATCTTTAGATGAAAACCAATATAAGCTCCGATTGGAATCGTAATTCATGGAACAAGATATCTTTAGAACTGAAATCACAAAAATCCATTTTTATCACATTATTTATATTGCTCATTGACATAGCTTTAATAGCTACTTCATTAGCTCTTTGGGCAATTTCTAACAACATAATTTTATCTTTGATAAGTATTATTATTTTGCCACTTCCTCTCATCCATTTTTATCTTCTTCACCATGAAGCGACACATCGAAGTCTGTCTAATAACACCTTGGTTAATGACATAATTGGGCATTTATTGGGTTGGGCTATCTTTTTACCTTTTTTACCTCGCCAGCGGTCTCATATCTTGCATCATATTTGGACTGGTCACCCTAAAGGCGACCCTGCAAACGCAAGAATGATAAAAGCTTTCACGGTAATGACAAAAAATCAGGAGAAAAAGCTTGAGCTTATATGGAAACTCTGGATTCCCGCGCTTATTTTAAACGATAGAAAAGGTTTATGGCTTGATGCCTTTAACCGAACCAGAGAACTACAGGAATATAAAAAACTTTCAAAAGAGAGGAAATATACTTGGATTTATCTTGTATTTTATATCCTTGTGTTTATTGCAATTAAATCTACTGGATTATTATCTCTTATTTGGTCTCTATATTTTCCAGCATTAGTTATTTTATTTGCAATTGAGGAATTAATTAACCTGCCCCATCATGCGGAAACACCTCTTTTGAATGAGTCGGATCGTAAACTACCATATTGGAGTCAGCATGATGTTACTCACTCATGTCAAACTCTTCCAGTATGGTCTCACTTTATTTTGTTAAATTTTAATTTACACATAACTCATCATTTTTTTCCTTGGATTCCATGGTTTGCCCTCCCCGAAGCACATAGAAAGGTGAGTGAACTGCTCCCAGAGGTTGATAAAGACATAAGGAAAACCACTAATGAGTTTAGCTGGTCAGTTAAGAATCGGCGCAGAAATTTACTAAGCATTATGGGCGGGTATGACCTCAAAAAAATTTACTGATTCCCCTTATTGTGCCCTCGGTAAATAGGGTGCAATGAATGCCCATTGTTCTGCTGCCAGGTTACTAGGATAAGATTTATACGTTGCTTTCGACTTTCCATTGATAGACTTTTGTCTTAGGTATAAATGCGAACAATTTAATTTACGTGGTTTCCAACCCTAAATCTATTAAGGGGATATTTTAAGTGTATGGGAAAATTCTAAGTACAGGACAAAAACCGAAGAGAGCGTAGGAAATCAGCCTGGCAATCTTCCAAGTTGAGGAAAATAGAACGTAGAAAATCAAAACCATAACGGAAGACGCTTTTAGCCCTGCGCCCATGTTTTTTTATCACAATTGGCTTTCTCTCAGATAACCATTGACCTGTTCGATATGCCCAGCATAAGGCAATCGTGAGTAGCGCAAATAGACGACTCAACCGCTCAGAATCGACCAAATGAGTATCTTCTAGATTAAAGC
>CALKUU010000099.1 GCA_937996665.1 uncultured Xenococcaceae cyanobacterium
GATGGACTGCGATTAGATATAAATTCCAAGTTCCTTCGGTCATCTGCTCTGGAGCACAATAGGCGATCGCGACTGGAGCAACTTTTTCAGGTTTGTTGCTTTCATAAGTAAGCCACAAATCACTATTGTTTTCGTCGTCAAAAAAGTCAGCTATCATCCCATCCAGCATATCTGGGGGAAACAAATCGTTAGCCTCAATGATTTCTTTTAAATCATCCAGATCGCTGGATTTAACTGGTCTGATATTTATATTGGTCATCATTTCCCCTTTTATCTGCTAAAACCACAGACTATAAGCAAATTTTAGAGCATAAGTAATTTAAGAGGAAATTGAAACCAATCGAATCGGTGAGGAATCTTTACTAAATTTGATGAGCAGAATATTCAATGTTGGATTTAGCAACTTCAACATCTTTAGAATCATCAACTTCAAAGATAAAATTATTTCCTTGAGATTCAGCGGCATGAAGCCCTGTCCCTTCAACATCTTCAAAATCATCAACATCAAAGACAAAATTATTTTTCTGTAAGGATTTAACGGTCTCAACTATTTCATTCCAAGAAACATTTTCATTGGGCAAAAACTTTGACAATTCAGTCAAGGCATTTAGAGATTCTTTTAGTTGAACAACTTGTTCTGCATCTAGGGCTTCAGATGATTGAAGCGGAGAAGATTTCCGAAAAACATCTTCTTGAACTAGCGCTATTCCACATCTAACAAATTTGGTAATTTTAGATCTAAATTCGCGTCTTCCTTTCATTCTTTGTTGATTGGCACCTTTGTAACAAGAAGCGTATAAAGCGGGCAATCGATTTAAGACGTAAGTCGCAACTTCCACCCTATTAATATCTTGAGAAATATCTTTAACCTGCTTAGCTATTTCTTCGTTAACTAATTCTTCCATAATGTTGATTTTGATATGGTCATTAGCTTGAATAGTCATAGTAGTTAAGTCCCTTGAATTAAAATAGTTATATATATAAAACGCATACTTAATTTATAACTATATTTCAAATTATCTACTAGGCTTAAGTGCAAAAAAATGGGTTAATTTATATAAGCTTTATCTAAAACAAATCATTTCAGGCTGTTCTTCATCTCGTCCTTAAATCACTTACGTATCAAGAAATTCGAAACTGTTTAGTTAGTGAGAGTTGGTATTTTATTTACTATAAAATTAGTTCATAAATAGCTTTTCAATATATTTAAAAACAAAAAAGCTTAAGTTTAATTCTTTAATCAACTAACTTTTTTTCTGTAAATTAAAAGTGATCTCAATCGCCTTTTTATTACAAATACTTTGCTAAATCAAATTAGCCAAATTTTTCTAGTGTTCTTGAACAAATCCTTTCCACTACATTACCAATAACCCTTATCTCAATTTTTTAACTTACGCCTTTTCCGATTTCTTGACGATCCATTTTTGGCTATATTTCAGCAAATCCAAGATTAATAGTTAACTCACCAATATTAAAGCAACCATTCAGATGCCCTTGCCCCTAAATCTAGAGTCAGAGTAACAGCTTTGCCTAGACGAGGTTTTTCTTTGGTTTCAATGAGAAAAGATCTTACTTGTTCTGATCCACCCCAATCATTTAGATAATTTGTGACTGCTTCTAAATTCTCAAGATATTCTGTCTCGGAAAGAGGGAAAGAAACTTGCTCTAAGTAACGCCACATAACCTGAAACAAGATTTTACCTTTGACTTTTCTTAGCTGTACAGCAAAAGAATAACCCCACTTTCGCTGTAACAATTCTCTTAATTCTGATCCAGTCATTATGTAACTATAATTTCATTTGCGTCTCTGTTCTGTAATAATTATTAAACAGTAGTTGTTAATCTTTTTAAAGACAAGAGAATGAATGGCTCTGCCAGCGGTTGTTAAATCTGGTGTCAGATCTGGAATAATTAATTCAGTGGTGCAAATGGTTTAAAGTTCATTGTCCTTAAACTTAGTTTACAAAAATATACAATTTTAACGTTTAGTTATGACTCAAATTTCAGGCTCTTCTGATGTTCCCGATTTGGGACGCAGACAATTTATGAATTTGCTCACCTTTGGCTCGATTACAGGAGTAGCCTTGGGAGCTTTATATCCAGTTGTTAAGTATTTTATTCCTCCCTCAAGTGGCGGTGCTGGTGGTGGCGTAACAGCTAAAAACGCTTTAGGTGATGACATTGTTGTCAGTGAATATCTAACTGATCACCCTGCTGGCGATCGCACGTTAGCGCAAGGTCTTAAAGGAGATCCAACTTATGTCGTGATTAAAGACGACGGCGAAATTGCTAACTACGGTATCAACGCAGTTTGTACTCACCTCGGTTGTGTTGTTCCTTGGAATGCCAGTGAGAATAAATTTATGTGTCCTTGCCACGGTTCTCAATACGATGACACAGGCAAGGTAGTTAGAGGTCCTGCGCCTTTATCTTTGGCTTTAGCGAAGGCTGATGTTCAAGACGATAAATTAGTTTTCTCTCAGTGGACTGAGACTGATTTCCGTACTGGAGATAAACCCTACTGGGCGTAAAGAAGTATCGTCAGAAACCTTATTATTCATAGTTTAGAAATTGTTAACACAAGAGATGAGAACACCTAGAACTTTTGCACTAGGGCAATTAGCCAAGCAAGTTTTTACTAAAACTTTTATTATTGCGATCGCCACTTTTGCCATATTTTTTGCTAGTGATCTAGCATT
>CALKUU010000100.1 GCA_937996665.1 uncultured Xenococcaceae cyanobacterium
AATACTATAGGTATCTTCTTCGACGATGCGATAGTTGACGTTTAAAGATTCTAGATATTTGGGTAAGGTGTCTTGGGGAAAGCCTGGTTGTTTTTGATCGAGATTGACTGCCAACAGTTCGAAGTTAACTGGGGCTTTGCGCTGCAAGCTCAATAACAAATCCAGCATAGTATAGGAGTCTTTACCGCCAGAAAGACAGACCATTACGCGATCGCCTTCTTCAATCATGTTATAGTCGCGGATTGCTCTACCGACAGCACCTCGCAGACGTGCTTGCAGTTTTTTGAAATTTTTTGAGGTGCGTTCTTTGACTATTTCCATGATTACGATTTGGTTCTAACTGGTAATAATTCTAGTTGATTGTTGATTGTTAATTTTATCGCCAGGAAGAAAAGGACGTTACAGTAAAAAGACTTTATAGAATATGAGGCGATCGCCTATGTTACTTTTCCTCAGTTACAATTAACCGCTTCAGAAATTTTGTTAGCTTAAACATCGCGATCGCCAATGAAAGGAACAAATAACTAATCCACTTCTCTTTCCATCTGTATCTCAAGAATAATATCTGCAAAATCAGCATCATCTTGAAAAATCCCCGCAAACTTCATCAAAGGATTTTCGCTCTTGCTTGATTCATCAACAAGAGAAACCTTAACAATCTCGGCTTTTGCTAAACGCTCTCGCAATAACTGCTTAACTTTTGCCACTTCACCTTGTTTGGTTGTCTCTGAAATTTGGAGATTAGAAACTTCTAGAACAGTGGCTATGATATTACCGTCATCGGTGGTTTCTAATAAAATATTCCAATCGCCCATGATAGTTCTTCGTCTATCGAATTATGACAGTTCCCTATTATAAATCTGCCACATTGATCTTTTTTCCATAGTAAATAAGTGTCTAAAATAGCAAATTTTGAAATTCCCTCTGATTATGGTTGTTTGGCATTAATTAACCCTGATACTTTTGTTTCTTTTATTAATGAGGAATGGCTATTGGAAGAATTAGTCAATCACTTTATCTCGGAAATGAATCAGAATCACATGATAGCTTGGGGATGCGTTCATGGAAATTGGAAAGTAGAGTTTTATGATAAATTCTCAAAAATTTCAGGATACGAAGAAAGCCTTCAAAATATATTTAGTAATGGAAATTTATATTTGGTGAACTATGATAGCTTGACTTATGCTGCCCAGTTTTCTGATGAGAGATTGCCTTTAGATGAGATGAGCAATTTTCACCTGAGTGTTTCTCCTGGTCATTATCTTTGTAGAGTTATACAACTATTCGATTCTTCGGAAGCTGAGTCAGAAATGATGTTCTATCAGGAAAGCCCTCATTTTATTGTTGAGTTGGAAAAATCAGAAAAAGAGGAAGACAGCTCAAAAGTCCATCATGAAATTCCTTGGTTTCCAGTAATCACGAAAAAGGGTTTTGAGTAGTTGCGATTCGTTAATGAAGGAAAAACTCACGAAAATAGAAGAGTATAAACATCCAGGGCAGTTCAAGCGATCATAATTGAAAAATCAGATTAAGTAAGCAACAAATTAAATTTCTGGGGAACAATGAAAAGGTAGAGATCATAAATTGAGTATTGATGAAACCTTTATACCAACTAGGCGACACAATCAAGGAACGCTATCAAATTGTTAACGTCCTGGGGGAAGGTGGTACCGCAATTACTTACGAAGCAGAAGATACAAAGAATGATCGCTCTGTAGCCATCAAAGTCTTATCCTTGCATCAAAGCCAAGAATGGAAAGCAATCGAATTGTTCGAGCGAGAGGCAAAAGTACTAGCGAATCTCAATCATCCGCATATTCCCAAATATTATGACTATTTTTATCTTGACCTAGAAAGAGATCGCCACTTTTTTATTGTTCAAGAATTGATTGTGGGGAAATCTCTCAAAACGCGGGTTGATCAAGGTTGGCGTTTCCAAGAAGCAGAAGTAACAAAAATCGCTCAGCAGATATTAGAAATCCTCAACTATCTCCACAGTCTTAAGCCTGCTGTTATTCATCGCGACATCAAACCGCATAATCTAATTCAAACCGAGGCAGGAGATATTTATCTAGTTGATTTTGGTGCGGTGCAAGATGTTTATCGCAATACGGTGACTCGGGGAGCTACCTTTGTCGGCACGATTGACTATATGTCTCCCGAACAAATCAGAGGACAGACTTCTATGCAGAGCGATCTTTATAGTTTGGGTTGTACTTTACTATTTTTGTTGACTCGGCGATCGCCTTCTGAGTTACCTATTTCCAGGATGAAACTCGATTTTCGTCAAAAGTTACAACTCAGCAATTCTTTTGCTGCTTGGCTCGACAAGATTTTAGAACCAGTACCTGAAGATCGTTTTAGTTCTGCTTCTGAAGCGATAAGCAAACTAAAAGAGGAAAATCTTGACTACAGCGAACACCTCATGCCTATTCGTGGCAGTAAAATCGAACTCAAAAGAAACAGCCAAACCCTTCAGATTGAAATTCCTCCGTTAAGAGTTTTACGCAATAATAGATTAGAAAATTTTTTCCAGAGGTTCTTATTACCTCTTTTTATCTTAATTATTATTGGACAAATTGCTATTAACTTGTCATCAGTAAATTCCGAATATTCTGATTACACATCTGTGCTTGTAATAGTCCATATTTTACTTTACTTTACAATTGAGCTACCACATAATTTCTGTAATATTTCCCTAAAAGTAGAGAAAGGAATCGTCTCCATTAAGCACCAAATTTGGAAATTTGTTCGGGAACAAAAAATATCAACAAGATACATAGAACGCTTACGAATCAAGAAAGAAGATACTAACTACAAAAATAATAGTCAGACAATTGCCAATTACTACATTGCAATCCACGATGGCAAAAAAGAATTTACTTTTGGCAAGCATCTAAATGAGATAGAGCGAAACTGGTTACTTGAAGTAATTGCTTCTCACATTGAGTATTTTTATCCTGGAACAAGAATACCTAGTAATGACTACACTAACATTTGGTTTAAAAATAACGTTGAGGAGTAGAATCATAGACTACATTCAAATAATAAGAAGCTATTTACATTAAAAAACTTACCCAGTTTACTAGCTATTTCAGAATTAATTACAAAGTTAATAATCCGATTTTTAATATTGCCAAAGCTGGCATAGAAGCAGCCATTGAATAGATATTGGGTAAAGCTTTTCTATTCACAAGAGAGACAGACAATGAAGCGATCGCCTTCTTCAATCATGTTATAGTCGCGGATTGCTCTATCGACAGCACCTCATAGACGAGCTTACAGTTTTTTGAAATTTTTTGAAGTGCGTTCTTTAACTATTTCCGTGATTATTATTTGGTTCTCACTGGTAATAATTCTAGTTGATAGTTGATTGTTCATGATTCATGGTTAATTGTATCGCCCAGAATAAAACTATTGAGACGCTACAATTAAAGTTAAGTAGCAGACAACCCATTATTTGGATGACATACCAGCGGAAGAATCTATGGTTACTACTCCCAGTCAACAAATATCCTTTACGGAATATCTCAATTATGACGATGGCACGGATAACTGTTATGAATTGGTGAATGGAGAGTTAGTTGTAATGCCCCCTGCCACCGCTAGACATTCAGACATTATCGAGTTTATTGTTGATTGCTTCAAAGCAATCATTCGTACTTATTCTCTAGATATAAGAGTAAAAGCTGGAGATGTAGGAGTACAAACAGGAATCAATTCATCGCGGATACCTGATATCTCAGTTATTAAGGGAGAAGTCTGGCGCAATCTTCCCCGAGACACCTCAGCAGTAGTTCGAGTTCCTTTGCTTTTAGCTGTCGAGGTAGTTAGCCCTGGTAACGAGCAGATCGAGCGAGACTATGTGGAGAAAGTGGCTGAGTATGCAGATGCAGGAATTACTGAATACTGGATTGTTGACCCGATCTCAAAAAAAATAACTGTTTTGGTTTTAGAGCAAGGAAGTTATAGTAAGAATGTTTTTACAGGAGATGAGGCGATCGCTTGTGTTAATTTTCCTCAGTTACAATTAACTGCTTCAAAAATTTTGTTAGCTTAAACATTGCAAAAATTTTATAAATAGTCTTGAGAAAATCATGACTATGATGGGAATAGCAAGATTAGGAAATAAAAATCGTGTTGAAAAAATCGCAAGTTATCAGCGTCTCTGATGAAGTAATGGGTGGGGCTGCGGTATTTAAAAATACGCGTGTTCCTATTCAAACTTTTACTGATTATTTAAAAGCTGGAGAATCTATTGATGATTTTTTGGCAGGTTTTCCCAGTGTTACGAGAGATCAAGCTATTGGTTTGCTAGAGGAGATGGAACAGCAAATAACTGTTGCGATCGCAATATGAAAAAACTGCTTCTGGATGAATTTATTGAATGCATTGAGCCTTTAAGGAATTAAATTTTATTTGGTTATTTCTTCCCTTATCCAATTGTTGTATGGTTAGAGTTACGAAGATGTTTAAACTCTCCTCCAGTGCATTGATAGTGATTTAGTCTAGGGTAAGTATTGCAGTGAAGGTAACGAAAGCAAAGGAAGTCTTGAGGCGATATGCAGCAGGAGAGAGGGATTTTCGGGGTTTGAATTTAAGGGGTCAATCGTTTAAAGGGGCAGATCTTTCAGGTGCGGACTTTAGCGAAGCAGATCTTAGAAGTACAAAATTTAATGGTTCAACTCTCAAGGGAGTTAACTTTACTGGGGCAAAATGTGGCTTACAGAAAATTTGGACGATCCTTGTACTAATTATTTCTTGGATTTCAGCCGGAATGCTAGGAATAGGTTCATTATCAACAGCTTACCTTGTTCTATTCATTTTTGAGCCTAACAGTAGAGTCGTAGGATATCTGACTATTCTATTAATATCTATCTCTTGGATTTTTAGCATTATCAAAGGAATAGGAAATTTACGAGGAGTTAAAGCAATACTTGGAGGACTCCCTTTAGGCGGAATAGGATTATCTATAGCGTTCTTTTCACAAGACCTAAAGATACTAATTGCATTAACAATCTCAGTATTGGCTGCTTTGGCAATTCCGCTAGCATTATCATTAGCAATAGTAATAAATGAAAAGTTCGCAGTATTATCAATACCTGTAATCTCAATAACAGTAATAATAGCAGCATCCACCAAAATAGAATTGATAGATAAAGAAGAATTGTTATTAGCGGCAATATTTGCTCTGGCAGGACTATATCTTAATCTTTTCAATACAAAAAAAGATGACATTGATAATTGGGCACGTTATTTTGCTGTTACTTTTGCCTCTATTGGGGGAACTAGTTTTTTAGATGCTAATTTAACTGAAGCTAATTTCAAAAACGCTACACTGCAATGTACAGATTTAAGAAATACCAATTTAACTAGAGTATGTTGGTATCATTCAAAAATACTAGATCGCGGTCGTCCGGGGAATACTTATTTAAAGTCAGCTCAGGTTCGGCAATGGTTAATTGGCAAAGGAAAAGATAAAAACTTTAATGGACAAAAACTGCAAGGGATAAATTTAGAAGGTGCAGATTTAGCAGGGGCGAGTTTTATCGATGCAAATCTTAGCGAAGCTAATTTAAGCGGAGCAAATCTAACCAAAGCCCAACTTATTCAAACTCAACTCGATAATACCGATCTTAGAGGGGCAAATCTAACTGGTGCTTGTTTAGAAGATTGGGGTATTACTACCCATACAAAGCTAGATAATGTGGAGTGTCAGTATGTGTTTATGCGCTCTCCTACAGAAGATGATCCCAATCCTCGTCGTAAACCCGATAACTGGGAGGAAGATTTTATAGGAAATGACTTTGCTGAATTTATCAAACCCATCTTCGATACTCTCGATCTTTATCACAATCAAGGAGTAGATCCTCGCGCTATTGCTATTGCCTGGAAAGAGCTAGCCGAAAATAACCCCGATGCTAATTTGCGCTTTGCCTCAATGGAAGTCAAGGGAGAAGATAAACTACTACTCCGTCTCAAAACCTCACCCAATGCAAACTTATCTAAATTAAATCAAGCATATTTTCAGCAATATAACGAAGCTAAAGCTTTAAACGAAACTCAAAAGCAATTGTTGCTAGCGCAAGATAATCGGATTAAATCCTTAGAAATAATGGTGAATAATGCTATCGAAAGTCCTAAATTTAATATAGAAAGAGCTGAAGGAGAAATTCTTATGGGAAGCGAAAAAAGAGATATAAATATCGGACAAGGTAATTACAACGAAAAAATCGAGGGTAATTACTACGAACAAAGCGGAAGCTTTGGAATCGGCCATATGAGTGGTGGTGAAATCAGAGACAATGCCAAAGTTGCAGGAACTATCAACGAAGCCGAGCAGCAAGATCTAGTTCAGGCAGCAGAGCAAATTCAACAACTTTTAGCCCAACTAGAAAAAGATAACCCTTCCGAAATCTTCGCCCAAAAAGGCGCGATCGCTGATCTAACAATAGCAGAAATCACAAATAATCCTTCCCGTTGGCAAAAACCAATCAAAGTTATCAAAGCGATGGGAATAGAAGCCCTAGCCGAAGCAGTCAATAATCCGATTTTTAATATTGCCAAAGCTGGGATCGAAGCAGCTATTGAGTAGTTAAAGATACAAAAAAAGAGGTTCAGCGATCGCGCAGTGCCTCATCCTGAGATCGCGATTTAATTCAAAGATTCCTTATTTTTCCACCTATGCCACCGTTCAAGATTAGTCAGTGGCTTACTACCAATCATCGGACGACCTCTAGTTAGCTGATCGCTAAAGACCTTCCCACAAACCTTACATTTCCATCGCTGCGTACCTTTCTTGGTTTTGCCATGTTTAACATGGCTCTCCTGCGAGGACTCACATTTAGGACACTTATTTTTATTCATAATAAAATTGAAGTAGTCGCCAGTTAGGGAGTGATGATCCCTTGTGTGGGCTGTATCTGACCATACAGCTCTGGCGACCTTTCAGTTATCTAGTAAATTGGATAATTAAGCTTGCTAAGATTCCGAAAACAACCACTGTTGCTGCTGAGTAAATAACTGCTCTAGAGTTAGCTCCTTGTTCCTTAACCAGTTGAAAATATCGCTCGTCCCATTTATCGACTTTCTTGTTTGTAGCTCTAACGTCGGTATCTAGTTTATTTAACAGCTCTAATATTTGACCTAATTCAGTTTTGTTATTTGCGTCCATGATGATTTTTTTGTGTTGTTTGCTTTTATATTATATCAACACTTAGAGTTAGCAAAAGCGATCGCCGATATGAAAATTTCAGAAAAAAATAGAGGCTCAGCGATATTCGCCAAACCCCTACCTTAGATATTGATGCATCAGTCTTTTCAACCAATACAACAGCTAAATAAAACTAACAATTATTTAACTGCTACTTTAGCACCAGCATCTTCCAATTGCTTTTTAGTTTCTTCAGCGTCGTCTTTGGGAACTCCTTCTTTGATAGTTTGAGGAGTATCTTCTACCATTGCTTTAGCTTCTTTCAGACCTAAACCAGTGATACCGCGAACAACCTTAAGAATAGCGATCTTCTTATCTTTGGGTACTTCTTCGAGAACAACATCAAATTCAGTTTTCTCTTCTTCAGCAGCAGCAGCAGCACCAGGAGCAGCCATAACTACACCAGCAGAGGCAGCAGCACTAACACCAAAAGTTTCTTCAATTTGTTTTACCAAATCAGCAGCTTCTAAAAGGCTGAGGGTTTTTAGTTTTTCGAGAATTTCATCTACAGCAGACATGCGCTTTACTCCTTAATTTTAGATAGATCTAGATGGGTTTACCCCAATAACAAATAATGCGAAATAAGATTCAACTTACGCAGCTTGGTCATCTTTTTCAGACATAGCCTTGATACCTCGTGCCACAGATGCAGGAACTTCCTTAACACCAATAGCAATTTTGGTAGCCAACATGTTGATAGAGCCAGCAATTTGAGCGTATAGCTGATCTTTGGATGGTAGATCGCCTAGTGCTTCAACCTCTTCTTTAGATAAAGCGCGACCCTCCATCACACCACCTTTTAAGTCAGACTTTTTGGTGGCTTTGCGAAATTCTTTGTAAGCCTTAACCGCTGCACCCACGTCTTCACCGACGAGGAGGAAAGCAGAAGTATTAGTCAAGAATTCCTTCATTGGTTGCCAGTTCTCGTCACCCTCAATGGCAATCCCCATCAAAGTGTTTTTAGTAACTTTACAGCTACCACCAACAGGACGAAGGCGATTACGCAAATCGGTAATTTCGGCTACTGACAAACCCTGATAATCGACAACAACAGCCATCTGGGCTTCGCTCAAGTCTTGCTTGAGCCCCTCGATGATTGCCGCTTTATTTTCTCGGGTTCTACCCATGTGGTTGTCACCTCCTTAATCTGGTCAAAATAAAATGATGTTTCGACCGCGGAATATGGTACAAACCTGACCTTTCTCACAAAGTTAAATTTGTCAAAAGGTTAGAGCTTGAAACCAATAAAAAGACCTCTAGCGGATCGCCAGAGGTCATGTCTAGATTGTTTCTTTCTCCCAGGCACAATGTATAGATCATGTACGTTGGGGTTATTAGAAACAAAAATTTTGCGACACTAGCCTCGGCAGGAAATTAAGCGGTATGCACCTGCTGTCTCTGGTATTAGTTGCTTAAACTCTAAAATATTTAGTTGTTAGTTACGGTCTCGTGAACAAGACCCATAAACAAAGACTTAGATAAAAAACTTCTAAGCTTCTTCCTCTAATTGTAAGTCCTTAAGAGCAGAAATATCAACATTAATTGAAGGGCCCATCGAAGCACTAACATAGATGCTGCGCCAGAAACGACCTTTTGCTCCCGCAGGACGGTTGCGTTCAATCGTATCTTGGACTGCTTTTAAGTTATCAAGTAAGTCTTCGGCACTAAAGGAAGCCTTTCCGAACATAACGTGAACGATTCCCGCGCGATCAGCACGAAACTCAAGCTTACCAGCTTTAAATTCAGAAATCGCTTTAGGAAGATCAGCCGTAACTGTACCGCCTTTTGGTGAGGGCATAATCCCTTTAGGTCCCAAAACACGACCGAGACGAGCAACTTTAGGCATCATATCGGGAGTCGCAATCAGGATGTCAAAATCCATCATACCTTTCTGAATTTCTTCGATTAGTTCTTCAGAACCAAAAATTTCAGCTCCAGCTTCTTCTGCTTCTTTAACCTTTTCACCGCGAGCAATTACAGCTACCCGCACAGTCTGACCAGTACCTTTAGGTAAACTAACTGTGGTACGAATTTGCTGATCAGTATATTTAGGATCGATTCCTAATCTGATGTGAACTTCTGCTGTTTCATCAAATTTGGCAGTAGCTGTTTCTTTAAGAAGCTTAAGAGCTTCAATTGGCTCATAAGCCTTTTCTGGATCTACCTTTTCGAGTAGACCTGTCATCCGACGAGATAATTTATTTGGCATGTTTCTCCTTGGGTAAATAACGAAGCGATCGCTTCTCCCCTAAATTTAATAAGATTATTTTGGATTATTCAGATGCTAACCATCTACGGAAACGCCCATGTTCTTGGCAGTTCCTGCAATGATTTTCATAGCCGCTTCGATGTCATTAGCATTCAAATCAGGCATTTTAGTTTGCGCAATCTCTTTAAGCTGGGCAGTAGTAATACTTCCCACATTTTGCTTATTAGGTTCACTAGCACCTTTTTCGATCTTGGCAGCCTTCTTAATCAAAACTGAAGCAGGAGGAGTTTTCAGGATAAAGGTAAAACTTCTATCCTCAAACACAGAGATTTCGACAGGAATAATTAGACCTGCCTTATCCGAAGTCTTGGCATTGTATTCTTTACAAAATGCCATAATGTTTACCCCATGCTGACCCAAAGCAGGTCCAACAGGAGGAGCAGGGTTAGCCTTACCCGCAGGTAGGGCTAGTTTAATTAGTGCAACAACTTTTTTTGCCATTAGTTAATTTTGTTTTTCGACTTGATTGAATTCCAATTCTACTGGAGTATCACGTCCAAAGATAGATAACAAAGCTTTAAGCTTGCTTCTTTCAGGACTAACCTCGATAACCTCGCCATCAAAATCCTTGAATGGACCATTAAGAACAGAAATTTTGTCCCCAACCGCCATATCAACTTCAACAACTGGTTCTTGTTCAGCAGCTTGCTTAAAGATCCGCTCAACCTCACTCATCGAAAGAGGTAATGGCGTAACATGACCTCTCCCTCTGCCGTAGCTGCGCTTTTGTTCTGCGCCCACAAAGTTAATAACATTGGGAGTATTCTTGACAGCTTGCCAAGCATCATCGTCCATAATCATCCGAACGAGAACATAGCCAGGAAAAACTTTTTCTTGACCATGTAGACGAGAGCCATCCTTGCGAATCGTAACCTTAGCCGCTTGTGGAATCTGAACCTGTAAAACTCGGTCAGTTATCTCTAGAGTTTGAATTCTTTGCTCTAGATTTGCCTTAACCCTTTTTTCACAGCCAGAGGCCACCTGAACAGCGTACCAACGAGGTCTTCCCAAGGATTTGCCCGACTCATTACTTTCTGGTAAATCAGCGCTATTATTCATTAAAATACTTTTCCTGAACCCCAAGAGAAAAGATTATCTACTAAGTAAATTACCAAAGAGACCAAAACGACCATCGAAAGTACGGCAGCGGACTCACTAAGCAATTGTTGGCGAGAGGGCCATACTACCTTGTCTAACTCTTCTTTAGTTTCCCCGACAAAGTCCATAGGACCTTTGCCTTCTTGTACTTCTTTTGGGTCAGTAACTTCTTTTTTCTTTTTAACTGCTTCTTTTTTTGCCAAGACGCTTTGCCCCCTTTAACTTAATACTTACTCTATATCTTAATCATAATAATTAAGCCAATCATTCAGATACGATAATTTCAGTAATTTGCAACAGCACCATCAAAACGAGAAATTCAAAAAATGAATTCGGAGCTTGATTACAAAACTTTTACTAATTTCTCGCACTAATGCATCTAGACATTAAATAACGTGGATGCAAACCTAAAGTCTAAGCTCTTAACAATTTTGAACCAAATCTCTAAGTCCAGTCTAAAAAGATAGCAAATTCTAAGAGCTAGAAAATACGAAACAGCTTAAACAGAAGCTTATACATTTAAGGGTACGCGCCCTGAAGGACTTGAACCCTCGACATTCGGCTTTGGAGACCGACGTTCTACCAACTGAACTAAGGACGCATTAAACAGCAACTCAAACCCAATTGTTCGGATTTTTCCGCTTCTAATCTTACCCTATTTTACAAGGTTTTTGTAAATAGTTTAGAGTGACCATAAATTTACAGTCCAGACATTATAGAGATCGATCAAAACGTTGCTTGATCCGAGTAGCTTTACCAACTCGATCGCGCAGGTAATAAAGTTTAGCTCGACGAACCTTCCCTCTGCGCTCAATTTTGACATGAGCCACGATAGGAGAATGAATTAGAAAAACTCTTTCTACTCCTACCCCTTGGAAAATACGACGCACGGTGATGGTCTCGTTAATGCCGCCATTACGCATAGCGATTACGGTACCACGATAGGGCTGAACCCTTTCTTTTGTGCCTTCTTTGATCCTAACTCCCACTTCAACACTGTCACCAACATAGATTTGGGGCAGGTCTGATTTGAGGTGTTTAGCCTCAATCGAACGGATTATTGCTTCTGCATTCATGACTTACTTAAAAACTCACGATTTATCATAATAACTTTTCTAGTGTAGGTTGCAAAGTCATTTTTCTCAACAGCAAAATTGATCGCTCCACTGAATTTGAGGATATGACTAGTTAGAAGAGATAGAGTCCGAACCAGCTAGCTGCTCAGCACTTTGTTGCATCAATTTAATTTCAGCCTCAGTCCAAACATGGCTTTTCTGGCAGTGATGAGCGATTAAAAGCCCCCACAAACCTCTTTTAACTAGGATAGGGACAACTAAGTTGGCTTTCACTTTCAGATTGCGTAAAAAATCACGATGACAATCGGCGATCGCCGCATCTTCCAAATTGTTTACTAAGCCAACCCGATTTGCTTCATACAGACCGGCATACTCTTGGTTAAAACTATCGTCAGAACCTTGAGAGCCAAAAATGGAATAAGCCTGATCACTCAAAGACTCAAAAGTAACTTGTCCTTCCCACTTAGCATAAAAATAATAAATAACCACGCGATCGCAACCTAATCGATTGAGTAAATGATCGGTTGTTTTTTGAACTAGAGAATCTCGACTAAGATTTTGAGAAAGACGACTAAAAACTTCTTCTAGACCTTTGTCACCCATAGAGATAGAGGATATTACTTTTTCTAAAGGTGATTATAAGAAGAAATAAACTGTTGCCTTCAAAAAGAGAGTTTTAATTTAATTATTGTTGAAATAAGTGTACTTTTGCAGCCTGAACAAACAATTCTGCAACATTTTCAACCGCATTCAATTTGAAGGGCGGCGAATAATTCTGCCTAAATATCGTTATGGTAGTTGCATAGATTGGAAGTTTGTTAATTTTAAAGCAATACTTTAAGGCAATATCCAAGATCACCAGACCCTAATCTCGGTTTATCAGCAAGACAACATTCATGATTAATCGTCGTCATTTTTTGCTCACATCTCTTGCTACAGCCACTAGCTTTTTATCTGGTTGTAGTCGTTCGCAAGACTTTTTAAATGTCACTCTGCTCCAAGGATCGATCCCACCTCAACTGATCGGTGATTTTTATAAAAATGTTGCCAAGAAAAATCAAATCAGATTTAAACCAACAAAACAAATTCAGCAAATCTTCGAATTTATAACCGAATTACAGCAATCAGAAAAGAAGAAAACTTCTTCAATCCCGAGCTTAAAATCCTTGCTTAGTCTTGGTCAGCAACCAAATCAGCAAAATCAATTGGTAAGCCTTGGTGATGCTTGGCTACAAGAAGCGATCGCCAAAAACTTAATTCAACCTTTAGATCTTGATCGCCTTGAAAAGTGGCAGCAAATAGCACCTAGCTGGAAAAACTTAGTTAAAAGAGATTCTCAAGGCAATCCTAGTTCTCAAGGTAAAATTTATGGAGCGCCTTATCGCTGGGGAGGTGTGGTAATTGCCTACCGTAAAGACAAACTAGATTGGACTCCTCAGAATTGGTCAGATTTGTGGAAAGAAGAATTACAGGGCAGAATTTCACTTTTAGATAATTATCGCGAAGTAATCGGTCTAACCCTCAAAAAACTTGGTTATTCCTACAACACTAAAGATTTAAACCAAGTAAAAAATCTGCCTGAAGAACTTCAACAATTACACCAACAAGTAAAGTTCTATAGTTCAGATAAATATCTACAGCCTTTGTTATTAGGAGATACTTGGCTAGCTGTAGGCTGGTCTACGGATATTCTTTCCGTTACAGATCGCTATAAAGATATTGGGGTTATTGTTCCTAATTCGGGGACTTCTTTGTGGTCAGAATTATGGGTTCAACCAAATTCAAAAACACCTGCGCCCAATCAGGAAAATCTTGACTCTCTTGCCCAAACTTGGATTGATTACTGTTGGGAAAGCACCTCAGTCAGACAGATTTTACTTTTTACCGATGGGATTTCGCCGACCATAACCGCTAGGGCAGAAGAATCTAGCCCTGGGGTCAAGTCTATTTCAGAAGATTTAGCGCAAGATCTGGAGAGCAAACCAGCTTTAAATTCTCTGCTTGCTGCTTTTCCTCAGAGTGAATTTCTTGAATTTTTGCCTCCCGAAGTTGATAAATCATATCTTGAACTTTGGCAAAAAATCCGCACGGTGAAGTCCTAGAAAGTTAACAAGACAATGCTCAGCTTTTCGACTCAACTCCCGATCAACAATCACTGAAAATCAACAACTTTGTCAGGTTGCTTTCCTTAATTTATCCTTAGGGCTTAAACTAAAACTTGCAATAGAAGTCGAATTTTAGAAACAGTTGTGAGAAAAGTAATAATTGCAGGAAACTGGAAAATGCACAAAACTCAGGCAGAGTCCTTAGAGTTTTTGCAAAGCTTTAAATCAGAATTAGAAAACACAGATGACCAAAGACAAGTGATCTTGTGTACTCCTTTTACCTCTTTGACCGTAATGTCCAAGAATCTTCATGGCGGCATAGTCAAATTGGGCGCCCAGAATATCCACTGGGAAGATCAAGGTGCATATACAGGTGAGATTGCTGGAGATATGCTCACCGAAATCGGTGTTGATTATGTAATTGTGGGACATAGCGAGCGTCGTCAGTATTTTGGAGAAACTGATAAAACAGTCAATCTCAGGTTAAGAGCTGCTCAAAAATACAAAATCACTCCCATTTTGTGTGTAGGGGAGACCAAGCAGCAAAGAGATGCTGGGGAAACCGAAGCAATTATTATCAATCAACTGAAAAATGGTCTAGTTGGTGTAGACCAAAGTAATTTGGTTGTTGCTTATGAGCCTATCTGGGCGATCGGCACTGGCGACACTTGCGAATCTGCTGAAGCAAATCGAGTTATCGGCGTTATTCGGCAACAATTGAGCAATCAAGATGTTTCGATTCAATATGGAGGTTCGGTTAAGCCTGGCAACATCGATGAAATTATGGCTCAACCAGAAATAGATGGCGCTTTAGTGGGTGGAGCGAGTTTACAAGCAAAAGATTTTGCTCGTATTGTTAATTACCAATAAATATTCAATCATTAATTAGTTAATTAATATTTTGATCACTACTTTATAAGAAATTATTAGATGTGCCCTTGGTACATTTTTTTTTGGCTATTTCTTTAGACCTAGTATGGAAGCAAACAAATTTTCAAACTAATGTTGCTGCCGATTAGGGAAAAGGGGTTGCACTTTCAAGTCAAAAAAAACACCTATTTAATGTGAGTTCGACAAAGCAAAAAATTTTGCAACTTACTAAATTTTAGGTATTTGAAAATTCTATTCTTTCGTCATTCCGAACTCACTTTATTTAAGCTAGTAATCTCTATTTATTTATAAACAAAAATTACTCTCAGAGAAATTACTGAAAACATAATCTTGGGACTAGATTCAGAGTATGATCACACCTATTTAAGATAGGTGTGAGAGATAATAATGGATTCTAACAAATAAGAATCTCAATAAGATAAAGCCTAATATCTATTTCAAAATCAATTGTCTTTAATCGAATTACTTTCTTTATCATCTATTGATAATGACTTTATCAATAGCAGGCATAATCTTCATGGACAATTGTTTTCTAAAATCACTTTTTTTATCCTGGCTTAACTAAAAAAATAATTACGTAAGCGATAATTCAGCTATCAATAAAAAATATTTTTAATAATTATTAAAGGCTAAGTAGATATTATGTTTACTAATATTTCTATCACCAAGAATTTCCTAGTTGATAACTTTTTAAATTCTATTCCTCAATTTGATAGCCTCGAAGTAGATGTTCTGACACTTCAGATCGAAAATTCGGTTGATAATGTTTTTGAGACTATTTTCAATGAGCAGAATGATCAACTCAATTCTCCAATCAATAACTCAGGAGCGATCGCTACAGGTCAAGAGAATGATGTAATTTTTGGGATAGCAGATAGCCTAGATAACATGATTCAGACAGCAAGCAGTCTAGGAATTATTAATACTGGTCTCATTCGCACAAGTGTTGGCAACGATACTGTCATTGGTAGTGCAGAAACTATTATTGATACAACTCAAGGGCTAGCACAAACTAGAACTATAGCTATTGGAATTCAAAACCAAGGTCTTATTGATACAGGCGATGGGGACGATCAAGTTTTAGGCATAGCCAAAGCTCAAGCAAATTCCGTTAACGAAATAGTGAGCCTAGGAATTATTAATACTGGTCAGACTAACACTGGGATTGGCAACGACACAATCATAGGTAAAGCCATCGCCACCAACAAAAATAGTACTGACCAGAATGACGAAAATACCATAGCTATTGGAGTTCAAAACCAAGGTTTCCTCCAAACTGGGGAGGGAGACGACCAAATCCTAGGAATAGCTGAGGTTAAAGCCAACTCAATTAATAAAACAATTAATTTAGGAATTACCAATACTGGTTTAATTCGGACAGGCATCGGCAATGATACGGTGATTGGCAATGCGACTAGTGAGACTATCGCCATAAGCACAAATAATCTAAACACTAACGATCTTGGCGAAAATGAGCTAAACACACTAGCTATTGGTATTCAAAATCGAGGATTGATTGAAACTGCTGATGGTAATGACAAGATCTTTGGTCTAGCAACAATTTCAAATTCAGGTGAGTCAATAATCAACTCCCCAATCGAATTAAGTTTGGATGGTTTGGCTAATTCTCTTGCTTTAAGTACTGCTGTAGTGGAAATCAATACTAGTGCTTTAGCAATTGGGATCCAAAACACAGGAGAAATCCAAACAGGCAAAGATAATGACCAGATAATAGGAATTGCTCAAGCGGAATCTTTAATTAATTTGGAGGTTAACTCCGAAGTCAATTTAGAATTAGGAAATAACTCTTTAGCGATCGCCAACAGTGAAGTTACCACCAATATCGGCGCTTTTGCTATTGGTCTTGAAAATCAAGGACAAATTGGCTCAGGACAAGGTGATGATTATCTTGTGGGAGTAACTGGGGCGTTAGCTATCAACGATTTAGAAGTTAACACTCTGGCTCGCAATATTGCTATTAGCTCAGTGAGCGACTTAAACGCAATTGAAGAGATCGAACAAATAAGAACTGCGCAAACAAATTCTGTGATTACAGGAGTCAGTCAGACAAATTCTTTAGGAATTTTAAACACTGGTCTGATTGATAGCGGAATAGGAAACGACCTACTTTTAGGACTAGCCAGCAGTATAAGTTCTAGTAACATCGAAACAACCTCTCTTGCTGAAGCTATTGCCCAAGATTCAGCTCCGACCATAGCTGATCTTGACGCTTTGGCAGTTGGAGTAAGTTCAGCAGTTGGGATTGGTAATTCTGGAAAAATTGCTACAGGCAAAGGTCACGATATGATAATTGGCATATCAAGTAATAATTCTGCTGCGGATATTAATTTCGATACTAGAGCAGTTAGTAACTCGAATATGTCTAATGCCGATAGCATTATTAGAGTATTGGCTGACGCTTCAGAAGCGATCGCCATCGGGATTGATAATAATTCAGGATTGATAACCACAGCAGAGGGTGATGATCGAATAATTGGGCTGGGCAACATTGGCATTACCGGTGGAACCATCAACACTGGTCGAGACGATGATAGTGTTGTTGGTTATGGTGATATAGGGGTTGCAGGAAGCAAAATTGAATTAGGTCAAGGTAATGATTTTTTCAAAGCCGCAATAGTTACTGTCGATTCTTTAACTGGTGAAATTTTGTTCTCAGAAAATCAATCAGGCTCCATTATAGATTCTTCTGTGTGGGGTGGAAATGGTAATGACAGGTTTGAAATTGGTGGTTTTGCCGGCAATGTTGTCATTGATGGAGGCTTAGATCACGATGTCTTTAAACTCTTCGGCAATTTCGATGACTACGAAATTTCGCTTGGATCAGTAGATCATCAATCTCTGTCTATTGAAAACTCTGATTCAGTGTTAACAATCAGAAATGTAGAAGAGTTTCAGTTTGCCAATAGCGATCGCATCTATAGCTATAGCGACTTCGCCTAAAAGACAGGTGAATTAATCAAATAAACAAGAACTAGCTTGGTAGCAATACTATATAAGATTAGTCTTTAAAGTTTTTTACCTATCTCCCTAACCTGCAAATTTCCTAAGATTTAAGGCTGGGGAGCTTAGCCTAACTTATTTGAGCCTGACTATTTTTATGAACTTAGCTAACCTTGTTTTTCCGATTCTCTGTAAATGAGTTTAAGTAATTTAAGTTTCAAAAATAGTAATGATCTCCCCCTCAAACTTTTAACTCCAGCGACTAAACTCACGGTCAGCTATTTTCTTCGCAGCTAGCATGACCTGAGGCTGAAATACTAGCAGTGCAACTAACAGAACTACTTCGACCTGAGGCTGAAATACTAGCTAAACCACTTTGTGCCGTTACCTTGACGGAAACTTGTTGAGAATCACTAGTCTGATCCTCAGTAGATGTTTCAACAAAACTCGTTGATTCGGTAACAACTCTGCCATCAGGAGAAACAATTTTCTTACGATAGACTTTACGATAAATCATAATTTTTCAACTCCAAATTTCCTAATTTCAATATAGTCTTAGTTACTAACTAATTCTTTCATTCCCTCTAATTGATCAAGAACTTGATTTTTAAGAGGAGCTATCTCATCTTGATCTAACCAAGAACTCAATTTAGCGATCGCATCAGGAGAACTATCAATCTTAATAGCTGCTTGAATTAATTGAAAAGCGCCATCAAAATTACCAGACTTAAGAGGAATAGCAGCTCTGGTTAAACACCAATGAAAATAATTGACGCGAGACTTAGTCGTAATTTCTGCGCAATATTCTTGTGGTAAGTAACTCTGCGAAATTTCAATCGCCTTGAGATGATCTAATCCTGAGGCACCATTAGTGTTTTCGGCAATAGTAATACTATTAGCTTGATGACGATAATGAGCAAGAATCTGCGGCTCATACCACCAGTCACAAAAAGAAGCGACTCGCTTATACAATTCCCAGTCACAAGTATAAAGAATGTCGAGTTTATAACCACCGAGCTCTTCGTAAGCAGATCTTTTGATTACAACTGATGGAGGACTAGTTGTATTAACCACCCCCATCTTACAAATCCAATTGGGAACTACACCCCGACAATTGTTCAGACCATGATCTTCTGTATAGACGATCTGACGATCTTCAGTGATGACATGATGAGCAGTAAAAGCAGCACCTACCGAGGAAGGACAAGTTTCTAAACTAGCTCGCAACCGACTATAAAATTCGGGCAAAATGTAATCATCATGATGGAGCAAATGTATCCATTGACCTCGACAGAGAGACACTGCGGTGTTCCAGTTTGCTTGTAAGGGAACCGTCTTGGGAAAACGATAGTAGCGAATAATCCCCCGACCTAAAGTATCAGGAATCTGCCATTGTGGTGGTTCACTACCATTATCCAAAATAATAATTTCCATATCCTCATGGTTCTGCCACTGAGCAAGTACACTGGCAAGACATTCAGGAAAATATTCGGGACGGTTGACCACTGGAATTACCACACTCCAAAAAGGTCTTTTGTCATCTCCTGCTGACAGTTTAGGAATTACAGGAAACTTGTGCCCAGCAATCTCTATTTCTGCTGAGTTAGTTTCGGGAATAGTAAAATCGTCGGCGAATGACGTCAGAGTTGTGCCGGCTTCTAAAGCACTAGCATAATTAGGGTTAAGCAGTTTTAACCCTTGTTTAAAATTGGTAGTGGCTAGCTCCAGCTCACCTTGATCTTGATGTATTCTACCTAAATTATAATAAGCTCCCCCAAAGTCAGGATCTAACCGTAAAACTTGCTGATAACTCTCAAAAGCAGAATCTAATTTCCTTTGGGCTTGTAGAGCTAAACCCAAATAGTAGTGAGCTTCAAGAAAATCTGAGCGCATGGCGATCGCTTGGCGATAATAAATCTCAGCGGTTTGATAATCTCCTTCTTGGTGACGCCCCAAACCCAAATCACAGTTGCTATTGGCATAATCTCTTTGCTCGTCTAAAGAGAGCTTTCCTTGCGCAAAGAGTGCATTCTTCCAGTTGATTTTAGCCTCTAGGCAGTTAGGCATTAATTCTAAGGCTTTCTTATAGTAGGAAGCTGCTGCTGACCATTTTTCTTGTTTCTGTAAGACATAGCCCAAATTGTTATAGATAGGTGCAGAGTCAGATCTTAAACTCAAAGCTCGACGGTAAGATTGTTCTGCTTCGAAGAATTGAGCTTGGCTTTGGAATAAATTACCTAAACTAAACCAAGCTTTTAGCAATTGGGGTTGAGCCGATACTGAAGTTTGTAAATATTGCTCAGCTTCAGCTAAGGCCTTTTGTTTTTGAGCGATCATCCCTAAACTGTATAAAGTCTCTGCATGATCTGGCTCGACCTCTAAAACTCTAAGATATTGTAATTTGGAATCTTGTAACCGATTACTTTGCTGTAATTTCCTTGCTAGCTGAAAAGCCTCAATCACCTGAGAATTAGTAGACTTTCTTTGTCGATTAAGTACGTTAAATAAAAAATCTTCTAAAGCTCTTACTGGGGCTAAATCTTCATAGAGCTTACCTTTATTAAGAGCAATTTTTTGGGAGATCTGCTTACGATATTCGACATCTTGGCCTAAACGAAGAGCAATTTCAATATATTGTTCTTTATTCTGAGCAATTGTTTCTTTAATGCCCATCATCGTCAGAATCGCCATGGTGTGACGACTCCGCATCATCTCTCCTGGCAGGGTAACTATGGGCAAATTAAAGAGAGTAGATTCCATAGTTGTGTTATTGCCAGACCAGCCAATATTGTCTAAAAAGACATCGGCGATCGCTGTAGTCCCTAGAAAAGCATGAGCATTTAATCTCGGCAAAAATAGACAATAATCTTGATAATTTAAATTAAAGTTTTGAAAAGAGCGAGCTAATCTTTGCGAGAAAATATCGTTTGCCAATTCGCTCTCTAGCTTGATAAACACAAATTTAGCTGCTGATAATTTTTGAGCAATGCGAGGAAAAAGATCATCGTGCTGAGGCAAATATTTAAACAAAGACTGACAGCACCAAAACAGGATCTCATCTTCTTGCAAACCTAGCGCCTTCCTCGTTACAACTTCTGGCTTAATAACAAGATGTCGATAGGATACTGCTAGGTTAGGTAGTCTAATTAATTTCTCGGTGTAATGAGATTGAGCATTAGTAGACTCCATCAGATCGCTGCTCAAATGATAATCAATTGTTGGTAAGCCACTAGTTTCAGGATGCCCGCCAAAAGCAATTTGCACAGGAGCCAAACGCAGAGAACCCAATTTAACTGTCATCGAATCCATACCGAATTCGGAAAAGATAATAATATCTAGATTGTCAGCAACAATCTTCTCAGCCCATTGCTCAATAGAAGTTTGACTATAATCAAATCGATCAAAGATTTTTGCAGCTTTAGTGGTAATCGCATCCTGCCTACTCCCAGTGAAATAACCAAACAACTCAAACTCACTACGATCTAAGTTTTCTAGCCAGCCTTGAAGAGGAATTTTCCACACAGAATGAGCGAAAAAAAAGCCAGAGACAAAACCTACACGAATTTTTCTCTTTGCTTCAGAGTTCTTAATGGGAAGAGGCTGACACCACTGAGGATAACGACTTGACATCAATAGATGAAGCATCGATCCATATGTTTGCTGCAAATCGCGATCGCACAAACCCTGATATGCCAAGAAAAAAGGCTGAGTTGCCCCAACACAGTCCGCAGCCTCTTGCCGTTGGGATTCGTTTGCTGACTGATAATACTGAGTCAACTCTTGCAGATGTTGCTGATAATTATTTCTTCTTAATTTAAGTTCGGACTCGTCATGATAAATAATAGGCAACTGAGCCATTACCAAATTCAGCTTGGCCAGATGATTTTTAGGATCACATTCGAGAGCTGCTTGGTAGGAAGAGATTGCCTTGTCCGTTTGCCCTTGATCATGAAACAGACACCCCAAATTAAAGTGGATGCCTGTTGAAGAATAGCCAGCATCTAGAGCTGACTGGAAAGAAGCGATCGCTTGATCTATTTTGCCTTGCCGCTGCAAAAGACTTCCTAGCTTAAGATGAGCATTCACCAAACTAGGCTCATGATTCAAAGCCTTTTGATAGGAGGCGATCGCCTCCTCAATTTTCCCTTGTAACTCTAAGCCAATACCCAAATCATAGTACTCGCCAAAGTTACCAACATCAGAATCAGATTTCGATGACATAATTTATTAACTATCCTTCCCTTGCCCAAACTCCATTAAAAACAAGAAATTTGCCAACAAGAGATTACTAGCAGTTTTAAAAACAAATTTGTTTGAACTATTTTTTTTAAAGGTTGATTAAACCAAGATTTTATTAAAATATTAAACCTACAGAATGTAAGCCCAGCCATAAAAATTACTTATAGCTAGACCTACAATTCCTGGAATACAAAGATTTTCGCCAAGATGAAAGCCATAAACAATCAATCTCAGAGCAGATGCTCAAAATTTTCTTGATAGTCGCGGCAACTACAAATGCTCTAACCTTATTCCATCATGACTAGCAACTTAAAAATAAGTTACCAATCCCCTTACACTCTTGTTATGCTTCTGGCGGCATCACGAGCAACAGCTCTTGCCACGCCCCTAGAGTCTTGAGAATAGGCAGTCGCATAAGCAGAACTATTGGAGCTAGCTCGATTAGAATAAGTACCTGCTATTGCACTGGCACTGCTAGATCCCTCTGCTAAGGTCATATAACCTGTTGCCCTTGCGCCCATACTAACTCCAGCACTAGCACCACTACCAGAAGAAGCCGCACTACTCGAAGCATTTGCAGAAGCCGAAACGCCACCATAAATCATGGCGTCGTCTTGCAACAGCTCAATATGTTGAATATCCCTTATGTTCATTGCTGTAACATCCTCGAATTCCTTTTTATTTATTAAGTCGACAAACCTACTGAGTATCTGATGGTATCCGCCAAGAACCGCTCTGCCAGCTCTAAACTCATTTCTAAATCTGAAGTAAACACTAAGCTAAAGATGAAGTTCATCTCATGAGTGCAGACCTTCAACCCTTTAGAATTAAGTGCCAAAACTCCAGAATGCCGAAAAGACTAACCTATCAAATCAAAAATCCACACACTCAATCAGTAAGAAATTCCTGACAGTGCGATCAAAATCTCGCAAAGGAGACCCTAACATCAATACCTGCAAGCATCAGAACGCCCAAGATTGAAAACTGCCCAGCAATTGTCGACTAATAAAGCATTTAACTCAATTTCTCAGACACAAAACATCAAGGACGACTTTGAAAACTGCCTTTACAGCAACCAACAATTTAACAACCAGAAGTGTACTTCTCGTCTCAGCAACGAGAAACCTATACCTCTATCCTCAATTATTTCAATTATAAAATTATCAAAGACAAAGAGGTATTCAATTACTAAATATTGACTCAGGTATTAACTCAGATATTGATTGATAAAAAGCTGTATTTAGCGATTCTTAATTAAACAACTAGAACCAAAGAAAAAGCAATTATTTACAACCTTAAAAACATTAAAATAATATTAAGATAAGCTGCTTTTCTTGTTTTATTATTTAAATTATACGAACCCAATTAGATTAAAGAAATGTTGTTCAGATATTGAAATAATAGCCCAGTCTAAACACAACCTAACAAAACGAACCGCCATTTAGATTGATAATAAACTGGGCTGATAAATCAAACATATACCGTCTTTAGTGAGATAGTATCGTCTTGTTGAATAACAGATCTAATCGAGCCAGTGCCCCCTAAGATCGCGAGAAACACAGATCAATTAAACACTGGCTCTACATCATATCCTTAGAAGAAGAAGAAAGTGTCAGTACGAGCACTTGCAGCACCGTTAGAGAATACTTCACTTACGCCTGCATTACTATTAGCAACGATTCCGACAACACCTTGAGCTGAAGTGCGATCGCCAACACCTCTAATGGAAGCATCGCCACGAGCAAAAGCAGTTCTAGTGCTTCCAAAGAAAAATGAACCGCCATTAACTTCGGCTACTTCGGAAGTTTCAACGGACTCAAGATACTGTAGATCAGAAATAATCATGATATTTAACCTCTTGCTTTTTGTTAAGATTTCAACAATTTATTTGTAGAAACTAGATTGATTTCTCTCTCCGTTTCTATATGTCTAATTTAACTCGACTAAAATCCTAGATGTTGCCATTTTGGCATTTATATTTTTCCTATTCAAATGATTATATGTATAGGGAGTCTAAACATATATTTAAAGCACTTTTTTGAAATATTTTGGTCATTTCAATTACTACTTAAAAGATATTATTTATTGTCAGCCAATTATGATTTCAATGAATTGTACTTATACAGATACGGACTAATCCCTAAGCAAAAAATATTAGAGAGATAATTATAGTCATGACTATCAAATTCAATAATGTAGAAATTGCAACAGCCGAAATAAATGACTACCTTAAGCAGCAATTAAAGCTTAAACAGGTTTGCAGAGAAATTCTACACCAAAAAATTATTGAAGAAGCCACGGCAAGCAGGAATATCCAGATTACCGAAGCTGAGATTGAAACAGAAGCAAATAAGATCCGCAGCAATCTTTGCCTGGAAAAGGCATCTGAGACCTTAGCTTGGCTAGAAGACCATTTAACAGATCCAGATGAGTGGGGCAAGGCAATTCGCAAGGATCTTTTGCGCAAGAAGCTAGCAGAACACCTTTTTGATTCTGAAGTAGATGCCTATTTCGCACAGAATTGTCTTAATTTTGATCGCTTTGTGCTCTATCACTTAGTTGTCCCCTACGAGAAGCTTGCTCAAGAGCTTTTCTATCAAATAGAAGAAGAAGAAATCAGTTTTTATCAAGCAGTCCACCTCTACGATATCGATCCTAAACGCCGTTATGTATGCGGCTACGAGGGAGAGGTGCATCGTTGGGATTACCATCCTGATATTGCTGCTGCCATTTTTAAAACCCCAATTGTAGTTGGCGAACTCATTGAACCGATCAAATCGGAGCAGGGTTACCACTTATTTAAGATCGAAGATTATTTCCCCGCTGAACTAACGCCTGAAATCAGACAGGATATTATCAATAATCTATTTTCACAGTGGTTAAACAGTGAGTTGAATTACTTTGTCCACAGCGAAAAAGTTGGTGGAGAAAAAGTTGACAATGAAAAATTGTCCTCAGTGAAATAGGTTGAAACATAGTAGTTTTATTCACTGAAGACAAAAATTGTCTAATCCTAGACTGATCCAAATTTTGCGTTAAGCCATGTCCAAATCAGAAATACTTTTAAATAGCAAATATGCTTGTAGAGTAGAAATAATCTGGGCTATATACTCAACTGTTGTCTTGCTAACTGATAATAAAGCCCTTTGCGAGCAAATAGCTCTTCATGATTTCCTTGTTCAACTATTAACCCACGATCTAAAACCACAATACAATCTGCACTGCGAACGGTAGAAAGACGATGGGCAATGATTAGAGTGGTACGCTGATTTGACAACCTGGTGAGATTTTCTTGAAAACGTCTTTCTGATTCCGTATCAAGAGAACTAGTCGCCTCATCCAAAATTAAAATTGGCGGCGCATTTAAAAAGGCACGAGCGATCGCTATTCGTTGACGCTGACCACCAGAGAGGTTATCTCCACGTTCACCAACTTTGGTGTTGTAGCCCAAAGGTAAAGATTGAATAAAAGCATGAGCTTCAGCCAGTTTTGCAGTGGCAATCACTTGATCTAAACTAAATTCAGCTCGATACAAGGTAATATTTTCTAGGATAGTGCCCGAAAACAAGAAGCAGTCTTGAGGGACAACTCCCATTTGCGATCGCAAAGATTGTAAGGAAATATGTTTAAGGTTATGTCCATCAACTGAAATAGTTCCCTTGATGGGATGGTACATACCCTGGATTAGCTTAACCAAAGTACTTTTTCCCGAACCACTCCGTCCCACAATCGCCACTGTCTGTCCAGCTTCTATATTCAAAGAGACATTCTGCAAAATATTAGCTTCCTCATCTTTCTCGTAGCGAAAGGTTACATTATCAAGACAAATATCGCCTTTAATCTTGGGTAAAACTAATTTACTTATCTGGGAAGACTCCTCAGTTTTGGCACCAAAAACATCATTTAGTCGCTCTACCGAAATCAGCACTTCCTGAAATTCGTCCCACAGACCAACAAGAACTAACACGGGGCTAATGATATAACCTCGCATCATATTAAAAGCAATATACTGACCAACACTTAATTCTCCTTGGATAACCAAAGTCGCCCCATACCAGAGTAAGACCCCACCACCAATAGAATTAATCATCCCGCTCAAAAAGCCTAGATTAATTGCTAGTTTCTCTCCTTTAAAACTGACATTTAGCTGATGAGTTAACTGTTCTTCCCAACGCCAACGTAAGTTTTTTTCAGCGGTCACAGCTTTAACAGTAGATATCCCTGTCATCATTTCTACCAAAGAGGAATTTTGGTTAGCAGTTGCATTAAACCTTTCTCGCGAAATTTTTCGTAAGAGTGGAGTGGCAGCGATCGTCAAAATTACAATTGGCGGAATCAAACAGAGGATCACCGCCGTCAGCTTCCAGTTGTAATAAAGCATCAAACCAAGATAGACAAACCCTGTCACAAAATCGAGCCAGGAAACTAAAACATTCTCGATCAAAAATTGCTGAATCTTCTGATTTTCTTGAACACGGGTAATAATGTCGCCAACTCGACGGGATTCAAAAAACTTGAGAGGCAAATTTAAAGCATGATTAATAAATCCACTAATCATCGTCAAATCTAGACGATTAGCTAAATAGCTCAAAAGATAGCTACGAATAGAGGATAAGCCAATCCCTAAAGCCCCAAATAACAGCATCCCGATAACTAAAACATTTAAAGTCGACTGACTTCGACTGACAATAACTTGATCAAGAATAATTTGGGTAAATAACGGTGAAATCAAACCCAGAAGCTGAATCAAAATAGAAGCAAGAACTATAGTTATGCTAATGGCTCGATAGGGTAGAAGCAGTGAGAGAAATCTACTTAAAGAGCGCTTTTCGACAGGTGCGTTTGCTAAGTTTTCTGTGGGATTAAGTAACAGAGCAAATCCTGTCCAACGAACGATAAATTCTGAGCGAGAAATTTCAAACTTACCCACCGCAGGATCTGAAATTAGCAATTTATTGCCTTTTTTGCGATAAACCACTACATAGTGATCCCCTTGCCAATGAGCTATCCAGGGATTTCTTTGTTCAATAATCTTGTCCAAACTAGCTCTGACTGGGCGAGCATGATAACCAATAGCCTCTGCACCCGTTGCTAAATTCTTAAGAGATACTCCTGAGCGTCCAGTTCCCATTAGCTCTCGCAAATAGTTAAGACTTACAGATCTACCCCAATAACGACTAATCATAGCGAGACAGGTAGCTCCACAATCAGAAGAGCTTTGCTGTTGAATATAAGGATAAGCTCGCCACGGAATCTTTCGTTTTAGCGGTCTGGGAAAATCAATTTGTTGTTCTTCGTATGCGGTCTTTTCTTCCTCTGGCTTAACTAAATTATGTCCCTGCTCAAATTGAGGACTTTTGAGACTCAAAAGAGCAGGGACATTACTTAGATTACTGCCTTTACGCAACATCAATTGACTAGACGAAGAGTTGGAGCGGTTTTGCTCTAGTTTATTTTGCCCTGATTCATTTTGCTTAGATTTGTTTTGCCAAAAGTCAGCCAATTCAGGAGCCAATTCCGAGAAAACTTGCCAATTTGATTGAGGAAGTTCGTAAAATAGCAAATCAGTTTTAGCTGTCCATTTATAGCCATCTTTAACTGAGGGATATCCCCAAGAATCACCTACTTTTAAAGCTTGATCCTTAATCTCTCCATTCCGTAGCCAAAAACGGGATTTTTCTCCTTGAACTATTATTTGAGTTCCTGCCTGATTTTGTTTTTCAATTAAGTAAGGAAGAACTTGTTGAAGACGATGACTAGACAAAAATCGCAACTCAGTTGAGGTTTTGAGAAAAATTAATTTTTGCTGGTTGCAAATTTCAGATTGCCATTTTCTAGCCAACTCAGGAAGTTTTCTCAGAAAAGATTTGAGTTCGCCTAGCTTAATTCTGGCAACTTGAACATTGCTTGCTGCCTTTATTTTGTATGGTAAAGAGTTTTTCTGCCAAAAATATCGACAGCCAAAGATCTCCCCCTCCGACAATAGACCAACAGAAACAGCCCTTTTCTTCTGGGCATCGAAGCCCAGCATTCTCACGCGACCTTCACTTACTATATAAAAATACTGATTACTATCTGCCACACTCGAGTTACGAGGAGCTTCCATTTGAACGGGAATGAAATCTCCCAATTCATATTCTTGAATTTCAAACTTTTGGCTTAATGAGCCAAGTATTTTTGCTTGTTCTGGAGAACATTGACCTTGGCTTAATAACCATCGCAAAATCGATTTTTGCTTTGATGACAATTGATTGCCTGTGGATAAAGATCTGTCTTTAGTAACATCCACTCTTTTCTGCCTCACTATAAAGATATTAAAATTTAATTACTGAATCTTGATTAATTTATTAAGCGAGTGACTACGGCTATCTACATCTTGAGACACTCTAATTTAAAGCTGGTAGTTTAATGTTGGTAGTTTAATTTCACGACAATCGGAAAGAACAGATACCATTTATGGCATCTATTCTTAATTAGTTATCTGGTGTTTTTACTAGTTTCCGAAGTCTAGTTTCGCAAGTAAACTTCCCAAGTTTAGGAAGCTAACAGACGAGAGAGTATATTAAATGAGAAGATTCCTCTGCCGCCTTTCACTTGCGCAGACTGATGCTCTATATTTTCTAGATAGTGTAAGTCTTTAAGCTTAGAAGCAGAACTGGATCTAACTTGGTTTGATGGAGAGGTAACGACCTTAACATTAGTTTGGGGCTGTTTTCTAGTTTGTTCGCGATTAACTTTCATCAATCGGTTATATGTTCGGTAGGGAATATAGTGGAGAGGGTTATATCCAGAAAATCTTAGGATCAGGAGACATGCCCAGGAATACTTTCCTGATAAAATTGCATCAACAATTTGATTGAATTGATCATCGCTCATAGTTTTATTGAGCTGAGAACCAGAAGAATGGGAATTGCTGTACATAATACTTCTCGCTATTAAACTGATTAGTAAATTAAACAAGTTGAAAGTTAAACAAGTTGAAAGTCTAGATTTTATAAATTGATACCGTCATGTTGCAGTTTCTTGATGGGGTCTAAAATCACATCAATAATACGAAGACGACGAATTATAATATCGGCAGTAGCAGTCTGTCCTGGCTTGAATAAAACTTTTTTGGAATCTTCAGAAATATGGTCACGTTCAAGCTCGATTTTGACTCGGTAAACTGCTCCCAAACTCTCATCATTTTGAGTATTCGCTGAAATTTCAATCACTTTACCGGGAATTACACCGTAATCCTGATAAGAATAAGCATCAAATTTGACCTGTGCCGTCATCCCTTTTTCAATAAAGCCAGCGTCTCGATCTGGAATGACAGCAGAAAGCACTAGAGGAGAATTTGTTGGAGCAACTTCTGCTACAGTTTCCCCTGACTGGACAACTTTTCCTGTGTTAACGACGTTAAATGCCAAAACTGTTCCTGCTACAGGCGAGCGAAGCATTCTTTTCTCTAAAGATCTTTTAGCGATCGCAAGTCGATTTTTTGTCTCTGCAATCTTGTTCTTAGCTTGATGGATTTCAAGTTCAATCTGCTGAACCTTCTGTTGGGAAGCAATTTGAATTTGAGAATTCTCAGCCTTTTTGTGCTCTAAATCAGATTGAAGCCCCTCTAGTTCTTTACGAGCCACACTCAGTTCGCTCTTATTTTCAGCAATACCAGTTTTTATCTGCCGCAAAGACTGCTCTGACTGAAATATCTGCTCGCCAATATTGCCAACTCCTTGCAATTTACTATCAAGAAGTTGCTGTTCAACCTGACGCAGATTCTGTTCAGCCTGAAAAACAAACTCTTGAGAAATCGCTCCTTCTTCAACAAGTTTTCTTAACCGCTGGAGCCTTTTTTTATGTTCCTCTAACTCAGTGTTGATTTGAGCAGATTTTTCTTGGTCTAAACTAGACAGTTGCTTAGATTTGTTCTGCCTAGCCAAATAGGCCTGAAGTTCGGACTGCTTTCGCGGCAATAAATCGCTAATGTCCTGGACTCTAAGACTAGCTGATTCGATCGCCAAATTTTGAGAGCGAACTTCCGCCCGAGCCATCAACTTGTGAGTTTCTGACTCCATCTTGGCTTTCTCTAACAAATTTTGCTTCTGACTTAGCTCATTTCTGTCAGCATCAAGAATCTCCTTGAGTCTCTCAATTTCCTTAATCTCTCGCTCCGAATCAAGACTAGCTAATAACTGTCCAGCCCGAATTTCTTCACCTTCTCTTACAGAAATTTCGCTAATCTTAGCCGATTCAAGGGACTCAATTTTATAGGTTTCACCTTCTGGAATTAGTTTTCCATGAGCCTTGCCCACTTTGTCAATTTTTCCAAACCAAGCCCAGGTCATTAATGCTACGCAAAACAAAGCCCCACCTACAACCAAGCGAAAAGGAAAACTCGACGGAACTTCCTCTAACAATGACTGCATAGAAGGAGACCATTTAACTATTTCTCCCCCATCTGTAGCTGAGATATTTGTAGTGGAAAGTGAATATTCCTGCTGTTCATCTTTTAGAACCTCTGTTCTAGCGGGTTGCATAATTTGGATGCTCCCTATTTAAAATTTTTTATTTAATTAGTTGATAAAGTTGGACTGCCTGTTTTATAAAATAACCACTAAATCATCGGGATTAAATATTACTTAATTATGGGTTTAAAAAAGTTTTCCCTCTGATTAAAGTAAGTTTTCGTTTGTAATTTATACCTTCTATTAGATTACATTACCTAATCCATTTAGCCTAGATTAACGCTTGTAATATTCTTTAATATACATTTTAGACATATTTTTGTACTAAATTTTCTGATAACAAGAATAAAATGATTTTAAGAATTCAAGCTAGAACCTATTGATCGTGGGAAAATATCAATTTTTAGACAGAAGAGTTGCATGTAGTACAACAAGTGTCTTAAAAACAAAAATATGTAAACAAAATAGCATGGACTAACTAGCAACTAGCTTACTCAGCAAAGGGTACAGGGATAATCAAACATATTTATTCATTCACCATATCTTTAAAATATTTTCAAATAGATACTTTACTTTCTCTCCAAAAAGCTAAATTAATCTAAATAGAAATAGATCACTTAATTTTTTCTTACAAGCCTTATTGTATCCAATAAATTTCAAACAAATGACATCAACGAGGTTGCCACCAAGACCGAATCAAAGAGAATCTAGAGAGAATTAGACTATAGTACAGAAGAAATATAAAGCATCTTAACTAAAATATTTTTTAGAAATAAGGTTAAATTTTCAAAAAATATTTCCTTAATAAATTAAAAAAAAAGCTCTCTTAAGATATCAATTCCGTAGATAGAAAACTTATCATCAATAAACTACAATTTGCACTACCTTGAAGTAAGAGAAAGACAGATCAAGAAATTATTGTTCATCTTCTTGGCTAACTTATTGATATTTTTTTATAGACATAAACAAAATATTTTTGGGTGATTTACTTGTTCTGTTTCTAGACTCTTTTAGAGAGAAAGATTTTCTGTCGAGATTAACTAAATTCAAGTTTTCATAAAAGTCACTAGACATTAACAATGTCGAAGAATAAATATTGATAATCTCAAGGCAGCAAAAGATACCCGCAGGGAAATTGAATCCCTTTGACAAATCAAACAGAGTAATTAGGAACAAAAAGTAGGTAAAGAGTCAGTACCTCGCTCTCAAAAAACTTGGTTTTCCAGTTACGTACCGTGTAATCGTTAGCAACCAGATCACAGCAGGCTTAGTAGATACCTAAAAATACATATGAGCTAGGCAGCAGAAGCAAGCTTTACAGTCAAAAAAAAATCAGCGCAGGTTACTGATCTTTAGACTGAGTATTTCCGAAACTCTTTGGTCATAAATCCAGCAGAAGATAGCATTTACCGAATCAAAGGCTAATTTTTTAGGCTTCGCAAACGCTATGTTAAGTGGATTTTTCTAGTTTAGTGATTAGTTAAGATTGAGACATTGCCAAGCTAATTGCGGCAACTAAACTATCTATTTCTTGGGTAAGACTCAGATAGTGGACACAAGCACGAACACAGCTTGGATAAGAAATCGTCCTCAGAAAAAATCCCTGTTTTTCTAATTGATTTACTAGACTAGTGTGATCTTTACCTGATAGTTTAAATGAAACTAGCCCAGCCTCTGGTGGAGATTTTTTCAAGCATTCCACACCGTCAATCTGGCTGAGGGAAAACCACAAATATTGACTTAATTGACGAATTCTTTGATATCTTGTGCTTGGCGTTCCCCACTCTTGGTGGATTGCGATCGCAGTTGCCAAACCCTGATATTCAGGATAA